>DATEQL010000184.1:0-10828 GCA_035272665.1 Allostellaceae bacterium | reverse complement strand
GATACTATGATGATGTAATACGATACGGCAAAGAGAATAGGCCATGGCCGCGATGTTCGCGGCGCCACGGCAGCCGCGATCCCGATAGCCGCGACTTTCGGCAGCCACCAAGCGGCACCTAAATGGGTTTGAGATAAATGCATAATCGGATTGGCCTCCCAATTGCCTGGGACGGCCAACGCGTAATCGGTCGTGACAACGTCGGCAATCTGAAGCCCGATAAACAGTATCCAAAGGATCCAATGAGCTCGAGCCAGCCTCTGCCTGTGCCATACCGTCAGGTCGGCGCAGAGGCACCACTGATCTCGACTTCGCTCTGAAGCACAAAATTTTCCGCATACCATCGACCGCTCCGGAGCGGTACATCCCGCTTCGAAGCTACCGGTTCAACTGCAAAAAAAAGGTAAATCTGGATCCGGGCAGCAGTAGAGAGATCGCCTTTGCGCCGGCCAGACTCAAGGCCGGCCAGTCAATCGACGGTCCGGTCAACGAGCGAAAGGGATACCGACGCAGAAAAGATCGGCCCGCCCTCCCCCCGCTCGACCTAGCTCGAAACAGCCAAGAGCCGAAAGTCGTGACAGTCTACGCGGTCGTCAGATGACGGCGCACGCAGTGTTTCTGCGATCCGCCTTTTCAACTCGGCGGCTTTGAACGGCTTTGCCAACAGCGGGATGCCGGATACTCCGCCGGCATGCAGGATCTCGGCGTGCCCTGACATCAAGAGTACTCTTAGTCCATGTTGGCGAGTCTGCGCGCGATCGATGACGGCCAGGCCATTCATCTCTGGCATCGCGTAATCGGCAACCAGGAGATCTATCGGCCGCTCTCTTTCGAGGATCTCGAAGGCGAGCGTCGGACTTTCCGCTTCCCAGACGACATAGCCGCTGTCCCGCAAAGACGCTGCCACGACTGCTCGCACATCGGCATCATCATCGCAAACGAGGATTCGCGCCGAGGTCGGCTCGGTGATAAATAGCTCCGGCTCCGGGTCCGCGCAATTGATCGGCTCGCCTGCGGCGCGTGGCAGCCACAGATCGACTTTCGTTCCATTGCCGAGGGAACTGGTTATCCCAACCGATCCGCCCGACTGAGCCGCAAAGCCGTGCACGATCGACAATCCTAAACCCGAGCCCCGTCCCGCCTCCTTCGTCGTAAAAAAGGGCTCGAAGGCGCGTGCCAAAGTCTCCGAGTTCATGCCAGTCCCGGTATCCGAGACCGACACAGTCACATAGTCTCCCGATACTAGATCCGGCGGCGAGCTCCCGAACTCTGCTCGCCGGTTCTCGACATCGATCAGCAGTGTACCGCCGGCCGGCATCGCGTCACGCGCGTTCAAGGCCAGGTTTAGGATCGCCAGTTCCAGCTGGTTGGGATCCACCCAAGCTTGAGGTAAATCGTGTCCCGCCCGGATAATTAGTCGGATATCAGGTCCGATGGTCTGCCTCAGCATCTTTTCGACACTGTCGACGACGGAGGAGACGTCGATCGGGCTCGGCTCCAAATGTTGTCGGCGCGCGAAGGCGAGGAGGTGTCTCGTCAGAGTGGCGCCGCGGTCTGCGGCTCGAAGAGCGGTCTGTATCAACGCGGTCGTTCGCGGATCGCGACCCACCCGAGCCTCCGCCATTTCCAGGTGCCCGACAACTGCGGTCAGCAGATTGTTGAAGTCGTGCGCGATGCCGCCGGTCAACTGGCCGATGGCCTCCATCTTGTGCGCTTGGCGCAACTGATCTTCGGTGACCCTGCGCTGCGCGATTTCCATTTCCAGTCGAGTATTTGCGGCAGTCAATTCCTTGGTTTTCTTAATCAGATCAAAATTCAGCCGCAAGCCTGTCGCGAAGCTGCGGCTAGAGTGATACGCCGCCAGCGTGATCGCTATCGCGAACACCACCATCATGTCGCCATGTATTGGCCAGCCATCGAAGTAAAATCGCCCGGCGAGCGGGAGCGAGGCAGGAAAGACATAGGCCATAAAGGCGGGGAAATGATGCGAAAACGACACCAGTGAGGCGACGCACATCCCCCCGATCACAAACCCGACGAAAGTCTGCTCGACGAGATTGTCAGTCAGCAACAAGGCACTTCCCGCGCCCCAGAGCAGCCCGGACATTCCCGATCCTAGCGTTGCGAAAATCGCCCATTTGGCCGTGGATCGGGCTTCCTCTGCGCGGGAGCGGTAAACCTTCCATACAATCACACGCATTAGGGTTAAGACGACGGTCAGCGCGAGAAAGATCAACCACGGGGTTTGGCCCATGTAAGATCCAAAGACCACCGCTACCAGGGCAGAGTTGACTACATTCACGGTCAAGACCATCGGCGTCTGCCGATACAGAGCGTCTATCCGTGCGGCGTAAATTTCTCGAGTAGCGTCGATTCGTTTCACGACTTCTCGCTTTGAACGATCAACTTGCGGTAAAGTTAGGACAGTATCGAGGCCCTCGCGAACCTCAGGGATTTACCTGTCTCGTCCGCCTAAATAAGAAGAGCTTCGTTCGGCGCAGCCGAAATCGGCACCTATCTTCGGCAGCGAGATTGTCTCGATTTTAATCCTATTATGAGTCAAAAGAACGTCAATATATTGTCGTCAGAGATGTCAAAAGAGAGTGTGATATTTTACGATCTATTCCGCTCCGAACGGCTTACCGCCGTATCCGGTTCCAAACGGCGCTCGCAGTTGTTCGTGCGCACTGTATCTTAACTTGCTCGAAACGGCTTTCCCGGCGAGCGCCCGATACCAGATCCCGTGAGTCGAACGCCTTTCCGCGCGAGCCGGACGATGTCGAGGCGCTTGTAGGGTCTTGCGCGTACTCGCCGGTATCCCGCCAGCAATCCCTGATGGCGCGACCCCTCGGGCATTCACCTCGATCCGAAGCCGGCCGCTATTCGAGAGAATTCAATCTTCGAGTCGCGGCCGAGCCAGAGGTGGGCCCTGGGACGAGATAACGCGTCCCGGCACCCTCGCGCTGAAAAATGGCGATCGCTCATGGTTGAGCGGGGGCCCAGGGCTCCGGCGCGCGCGGTTCGAGGTCGGTGACGACGTCGACCACCACCGGGTCGTCCGCACGCAGCGCCTCGGCGAGGGCGGGCGCGATCTCGGCGACCCGCTCGACCCGGATGCCCCGCACCCCGAAGCTTCTGGCCACGGCAGTGAAATCGGTTGGACCAAAGCGGATCAGCTCCTCCCCCCTGCCCGGCCGATTGCCGGCGACCCGACGGACGCCGGTCAGGTTCTGGCCAAAACCGGAATTGTTGTTGATGACGACAGTGACCGCGATGCCGCAGCGACGCGCCGTCTCCAGTTCTGCGAGGTGATAATAAAATCCGCCATCGCCGGTGAAGCACAGGACCTTCCGGCCGGGTGCGGCGCATTTGGCGCCGAGCGAGGCCGGAAACGACCAGCCGAGCGATCCCGCCGCGCGCAAATAGGTCTGCCCGGCAGCGTTGAGCTCGACCATCGTGCCGGTCCAGATTCCCGAATACCCGGTATCCGCCACCAGTATCGCGTCGGACGGCAATGCCCGCGTGACCTCTGCACACAGCCGCTCGACGCGGGGCGGGGCCGCATCGCTTTCGATCAGCGGCGCCATCGTCGCGCGCCAATCGGCGAGGATCCGCGCCGCTTCCTCGGCAAAGCCCGTGTCGCGCGCCGGACGCCCGATCACCTGATTGAGCCGGGCCAATGTCGCCTTCGGGTCCCCCAGAAGGCCGGTCGTCTTCGGATAACTGCGTCCGAGCTCCAACGGGTCGGTATCGATCTGCACCACCGCAGTATCGCGCGACGGCACCCGCCAGTTCAGAGTGACCTGATCGCCGGTGTCGCAACCGATGAACAGCACGACCTCCGCACCGTGAACGATGCGGTTCGCCGGCGGTGCGGAATAGCTGCCGGCGACCCCGGCCGACAGACGATGCCGGGTCGGGATGATGCCGCGCGCCCCGAGCGTGGTGGCGACGGGTGCGGCCAGCGCCTCGGCCAAAGCGAGGATCTCCGGCCCCGCCTGCGAGGCAGCGGCCCCATCACCCGCGACAATGGCGACGCGCCGGGCAGCGGTCAGTGCCTTCGCGGCGCGTTCGATATCGGCGGCATCAGCCACCGGCCGGTGTGCCGGGATCTGCCGCGCCTCGCCATCGATGACCGGAGGCTCCGCGGTCTGGCCGAGCTCGATCTCGTCGCCCTGATGGCCGGAGAAATCGAGATGGGTCGGGCGCGGCGTGTCCGCCAACGCCGCCCGCCAGGCGAGCCGCAACAGGCGCGGCAGCTCGGCCGTCGCATCGACCGTTGTCGAGAACTTTGTCACCGGCGCGAAGAGCGGCGCGTGCGCGATTTCCTGATACGCGTTGCGGTGCTGGAAGGAGGGCGGCTTGCGGCCGGTCAGCGCAATCACCGGGATGCGCCCGAGAAAGGGATCCTGGAGCCCGGAGGCGAGGTTGGCGGCACCAACTGCCTGGGCCATGCACACCCCCGGCCGACCGGCGATACGCGCATAACCGTCGGCCATGTAGGCCGCCGCCTTTTCCGAATGGGCGAGGACCGGGGTTACCCCCAAATCGCCGAGCTGGAGCAGGGTGCGGCGCAGCACCGACTCGACAAAGAAGACATGCGTCATGCCGGTTCCAGCCAATGCCCGCGCCAGCCACTCGGCGCCGTTCATCCCCCCGGGCATTGCCCCGGGCATCGATCGCTGTTCACTCAATCCGGTTTCCTCCCGCTTACAAGGTGAGCCCGCCGTCGACGATGACCGTTTGTCCGGTGATCATCGCCGCACCCGCGCACAAAAAGAAGATCGTCTCGGCGATGTCCTCGGGTTTGCAGGCCCGCTTGAGCGGCGTCCGCTCCACCGCGGCGCGCTTGCGCTCCTCCGGCCAGCTCTTCTGCCACGGGCTGTCGACATGGCCCGGCGCTACCGCGTTGACCCGCACCTCCGGCGCCAGGGTCCGCGCCAGGCTGCGCGTCAGATTAATCAGCCCCGCTTTGCTCGTCGCATAGGGGATGCTGCTGCCCGATCCCATGATACCGGCGATCGAGGCGGTGTTGCAGATCGCACCCCGCGCCATCTTGAGCGCTGCCGCCGCGGCATGGGCGCAACGGAACGGGCCGATCAGATTGGTCGTCAGGATCGTCGACCAGAAATCCTCGGTCAGCGCGTCGAGATCGGCAAACGGGATCGGCGTGGGTGTGGCCGGCGTCCCGGCGTTGTTGACCAGAAAGTCGAGCCGCCCCAGCGCGTCGACGGCACTCGCCACCATCCGCTCGGCCTGCCCTGGCTGTGCCACGTCGCCGGGTGCGGCGATGATCCGCCAGCCCTGCACCTTGAGGCGCTCGACCTCGCGTGGCCCGCGCGGATCCTCGGGCAGGTGGTTGAGCCCCACGGCCGCACCATTGCGGGCAAAGGCCTCGGCGGTGGCGAGCCCGATGCCCGAGGCGGCGCCGGTCACGAGCACGGCTTTTCCGGTGAGATCCGCACTGATCATGTGAACGACTCTCCGCAGATGTCGAGGAGGCGTCAGGATGCCCCCGCCGCTCCTTCTGTTCAAGACGACGGCGTCTGTGCTACCGATTCTTGCATCGAGCTACGGGAGGAAGGAAATGGATACGACCGAGCCGAGGACCACCGGGCATCTATCGCGGCTGCCCTCACGCCTGCACCATCACGCCTTTGTCGTGCGCGACCACGAGGCGAACCGCCGGTTCTTCGAGGGTCTCCTCGGGATCCCGCTGGTCGCGACCTGGTGCGAGAAGAGCTTCAGCAACGAGCTGAACAAGGTGATCGAGTTCTGCCACACCTTCTTCGGCATGGCGGACGGCAGCTCGCTGGCCTTCTTCCAATTCGCCGACCCGGAAATCTACGAGCTCACTCAGGCCGAACGGCCGGCGAAGATCGGCCGCTACGACCACATCGCCTTCAAGGCCGAGTCCGAGACTTACGACGAGCTCAAACGCCGGCTCGAAGCAGCCGGCGAAAAGTACCGCGAGACCAATCACGGCTACTGCAAGTCGATCTACGTCTCCTCGCCCGATGGGCTCGTCGTCGAGTTCACCGAGGACCCGCCCGATGCGGCCGAGATCGACGCCGCACGCCGCGCCGACGCGCACCGGGAGTTAGCCCGCTGGCTGACCGGCGACCGCCGCACCAACAACGAGCTGCGCGGCCGCGCCTTCTGAGCCGAAGGGGCTCGGCCGTGATCCTTGCCCGAAGGGTCATGGCCTGACCCCCTCGCATTTCCCCTGACGGCAGGGGAAAAACGCCTTTTGGCGTCCGAAAAGCGCTCTCCAAACGTCGAAAATATGTCGTATATCAGTAACTTGATGCGATTTGGCCGAACCTTCCGACAGCGGAATTTCAAGGCCACAAAACGCGGTCGGCAGCGGACCGGCAGCGGAATTTGGCAGCACCGGCTCTTGCTTGTATATTCCTCATGAAAACCCATTTCACAATTGATATTATTACCCCCAGCCCATATATAACTGCTCACGCTCGATCTCCGCAATGTGCGGCAGCTTGGTTGTCCAAGCAGCGGCCGTTTGCTTGTTTATATCACATATAAAATCTAATTCATAATTGATATTATATCATACACCCCTGAATAGGTGCAAGCCCCGATCCGCTCGCTCCTGCTCCAGGCGGCGGCTGGCATCCTTGACCAGCGAGATTGAGAGACCGCGCGAGACGACTGGTGATCGCGTCCTGCGTTTCCGAAAGGCCAGTGCGATTGGTGTCGAAGCGATCGGCCCAGACGTGAGCTCCGCTTTCCGCATCGACCAGCTGCACGTCGACCCGAACCTGCTCACCCATCCGCCGCACACTGCCTTCGAGAATGTAGCGAACCCCGAGCTCATGCCCTATCTGCTTCAGGTCGCCGAATTTGCCCTTATAGGTAAACGCGGTGTTGCGAGCGATCACGAAGCTTCCCGAGATTCACGAAAGATCAGTGGTCAGGTCGTCCGTAATGCCGTCTGCGAGATAATCCTGCTCCGGGTCGTTCGAAAGGTTTGCGAAGCGCAGCACGACGATCGACAGCCGCGGCAGCGAACGCACGCCGTTTGGCGCAATTGCTGCGGCACCGGAGCGCGCCTCTGCATCGACCCGCGTTGCTCCCGAGACGAAGCGATAGCCTCGGCCGGGCACCGTCTGAATGTAGTTTCGCTGCGATCGGCCCTGATCGAGGACGCGGCGGAGCGCCGAGATCTGAACCGTGAGGTTGCTGTCCTCGACCACGGTCTGGGACCAGACCGCGGCGATGATCTCCTCCTTCGAGACGACCTCGCCCGGGACCGGAGATTTCGCCGGGTTCTATGCGCGTGTCGCCGTCAACTGCCCAAATTTCCTGAGCACGGGGTTATGTAGCTTAGACGGCACGTACAGCTTCGGGGACGAGGATGATGACGAATAGAGCCTAAAAACGCGCATTTCGCATCCTCGGGGGAACGTCTCCAGCGGCACGATTTGGTAGAATAGTCTCCGCGTCACGGCGCCTCGGACGTCCAGTCTTGCAGGATCAGAAGCCCGCCCTCGATGCCTGGTTCGACGAGGTGCAGAAGTCGCGCTGGGGAAACACGGCCGAGGTGAAGCGGTCCTATGCCACCGCCAGCATCGTTACAGCCGAGCGTATCGTCTTCAATGTAAAGGGCAACGCATACCGGCTGGTCGTGGCGGTCGATTTCGAGAAGAACATCGTCCGGCTCAAATCGGGCGGATGGGGCCGGTCGCATTTTGCCGGCTCCCCTGCCGAGGCAGGAACCGCGATCACCACGTCGCGCCTCGCTCAAGCCCCGGCTGTCCAATCTTGCCAGACAAGGCCGGGCACGCGGGCGAATTCCGACACATTCGCCGTGACCAAGGTCGTTCTGCTTCGCAGCGCCTGGGCGGCGATCAATACGTCATAGGGGCCAATCGGCGTTCCTGCTGTTTTCAGCGCTGCGCGCAAGTCGCCGGCAGCCGCGGCATCTTCTTCGTCGAACGGAACGATTTCAATGTTGCCCGACAGGAAGACGCGCAGTCGCTCGGCATTCTCGCGGCGGCGTTGGCTGCGCGCCACGCCATACCACAGCTCGTACAACACGACCGTGGAGACCGCAATCGTAACTCCCCGCGATACGACACGCCGCAACCGGTTGCGTACGGCGGATGGCTGGTTCTTGAGCAGCGCGATCACCGCGTTGGTGTCGAGAAGATAGTTCACCCGAACAGGTCCTCGGCCGCCGGCATCGGCGGCTGCTGGCGCCCCTCTTCCATGAACGGCACGTCGGCAAAGCGGTCGAGTTCGGTGAACCAAGCGTCGATGTCCGTCACCATCGGCTCGAGCAGAATGCCGCTTTCGACGCGGCGCACGCGCACGCGATCGCCGGGCAAACGGAACGCCAAAGGCAAGCGCACAGCTTGGCTGCGGCCGTGCATAAAGATTTTTGCGATACCGGCATTGGACATCAAATCACCTGATCATCCCTCCTGATATACATCTGCGATATATATCACTGCGTGATCTGACACAAGGGACATCGGTTCTTCGCCGGCAGGCTGTAGCCAACCTCCGGACGGGGTGACCCCGGACCCTCGCCGAGGGGATCATTGGGCCTTATGTTGCGGCCGCGATGAGCGGCTCTGAGACCGAGGACACCTTGCGCTTGACCGTGCTGGGCCAGGCGCTGATCCAGCACGATTTGCGCGCCGATCCATGGCCGGATCTCTCGGTACTGGCGGCGATGTTCGCGCGCGCCGATGTCTGCTTCACCGATCTGGAGACGGCGATCCGCGGTCCCCAGGCCGAGGTGCCGACGCGTCAGGGCGTCTTTCTGCACGCCGCCGATCCGGTTGTGCTGGATTGCCTGAAGGAGCTGTCGATCGCGCTGGTGGCGACGGCCAACAACCATGCCTGGGACCTCGGCACCGGCGGGATCGTCGGCGCGCTCGCCGCGCTCGATACGCGCGGCTTTGCCCATGCCGGAACCGGCGTCAGCCTCGCTGCAGCCGCAGCGCCGGCCTACCGGCGCACCGCGAACGGTACGGTCGCGCTGGTGGCGATGGCATCAGCTGCCATTCGCGACGGTGCCGCCGCGACCGTGACCCGCGCCGGGGTCAACGAGTTGCATCGGGACGCCGAAGGTGCCCTCGACGCGGTCGACACGGGCCGTATTTTCGCGGCCATCGCCGAGGCGGCGATGCAGGCCGATGTCGTGCTGGCCTACCACCACAACCATATTCTCGAACAGAGCGGCCGCGCGACCCCGCTGTGGCAGCGCGCCTTCGCGCGCCAGTGCATCGACACCGGCGCGTCGCTTTACCTCAGCCACGGTACGCCGCGGCTGCACGGCATCGAATTCTATCGCGGGAAGCCGATCTTTTACGATCTCGGCAATCTGATCTTTCAGACGGCGACCGAGGAGGGTTTCTACGACGACGCCGTGTGGCAGAGCGTTGTCGCCGAGTGCCGTTTTGCCGGCGGGCATTTCCAGGACATGACCTTGACGCCCTTACAGTTGAGCCCGCGAGGCATCACCGGGGCGAGCGACCTCGCCACCCGCGGCCGCCCCTCGATCGTGCGCGGCGTCGCAGCAAACGCGATCCTCGACCGTCTCGCCGAGCTGTCCCGCCCGTTCGGCACCGCGCTCGAACGCGCGGACGGCACTGCGGTCATTCGTATCGCGTGAGGTTATTGCTTCTGGAGCTTGGCGAGCAGCAGCGCTTCCTTGCAGGGCTCGGTCAATTCTGTGAAATGATCATTCATGCAGGCCTGGATATGCCCGCCGCCGGGTTGAATGCCTCCGCATTTTCGTTGGGCGTCGGCCTTGCAGGCCTTGGTTATCGTCACATTACTGATCAGCGCGGCCTGGCAAGACGCGGTGAGTTGGCCGAAATGTTCCTTTACGCACGATTTAAGACGGCCGTCGCCGGGCTTAACCTCGGCGCACAGCTGGTTAATGTCCGCTGCACAGGCCTGACGGGCGGCACCCTGTTGCGCCATCGCCCCGGCTGCAGTGAGCAGGGGAATGGATGCGAGGATGACACTTATGATCTTGTGCATACGTCTATTGCTTCATCCTTCCGGCAGCCCGGCCTTGCGCAGTCCGGGAAAATAGGTTGCTTCGGCCAAGGCGCGGATCTTTGGCTCGGCAAACAATACAGATTTCTTCACGTTCGCGAGGTTCGCATAGACCGGGCTCAGCCGCTGCGCCTCGGCGAGTGCGGCTCGGGCGCGGTCGGTCTCGCCTTTCAGAGCGTAGGCAGCGGCAAGATAGGCTTGGACGAACGGCAGCCGCGGGTTTTCGCTGTTCGCTTTTTCCAGCCACGAAAGCGCCTCGTCGGTGTGCGATTGCAGCAGCTCTACCATGCCCAGCCGACCATGCCAAATCGCGATGCCGGGTTCGTTCGGGCTGAGGCGTATGGCTTGCTCGAAATTCGGGATTACCCCGTCGACCGAACCGGTCAGGAACTTGCACCAACCGAGATGAGCATAAGCAGGGGCGCGGCTGCGATCGATCGTGATCGCCGTCTCGAATTCAGGGATCGCCTCCCGGCACCGCCCCGCCGCACGCAGCGCTTGGCCCATTGCCAAATGTGCCAGCACGCTATTCGGCGCCGCCGCCAGAGCCTGTGCGGCCAACTTCTCCGCCCGTTGCAGATCGACATCCGGGAAGTCGCTCAGCTCGTCATCGACCCGCACCGCGAGCACGATCGCCAGATACGCCATTGCGTCGGCCGATTTCGGATCGAGAGCCGACGCCGTCTCGAAAAGCTTCACCGCCTCGTCGTAGTTTTCTCTCGAGATCGGCCGCGTCAGCAGCGCACGCCCGCGCAGCACCCAGTCCAGCGCGTCTGGATGCTCGATCGTT
>DATEQL010000183.1:0-4031 GCA_035272665.1 Allostellaceae bacterium | reverse complement strand
CGCCGAAGGTGGCCGCCAGGGCCGAATGGCGGCCTTTGAACGCCACATAACCAAATGGCTACAACGCGTGCAGGAAGTCCATCAGCGCGGGCTGATCCCGCCAGTGCTGCCGGGTCGCGCTGGTGTCGGCGATCTCACATTTCGCCAAGGCCTTAGCTTTAGTTTCGAAGTCGATTTCGGCATAGACATTCGTGGTCTCCAGCGACACGTGCCCAAGCCATCCGCGGATCGTGTTGATGTCAACGCCCGCGCGCAGAAGGTGGGTCGCCGTGGTGTGACGGATGGAATGAGGACTGACTCGCTTCGTCGCCAGCGCTGGCGATTGGGCTCGGGCCTGCAATGCGTTGCGTTCGATCACGGTATGGATCCCGAATCGGGTGATCGGACGGCCACAGCGATTGAGGAAGAGGGGACGGGACGGCTCTCCCCCTGCGATGATCGTGGCGAGCTCCGAGACGGTGGCCGACCAAAGCGGGCAGAAGCGCTGCTTTCCTCCCTTCCCGCTGATTTTGACGCTGGCAGCGTTCAGGTCCAGGTCGGCGACCTTCACGTGGGCGGCTTCTGATGCCCGTGCCCCAGTGTTGTAGAGGAACAGCAGCAGGGCGTGGTCGCGTCCACCTTGAGCTGTTTGTCGGTCCGGTGCCGCCAGCAAAGCGTCGATCTCCGCCTTTTCGAGATAGGGAACGACAGCCTGCATGGTCTTCTTGAACGGAATCGCGCGGATCTGTCCGGACCATTCGATATGGATCGGACTGTGCTCGCCGACGAATCTCGCCAGGGCGCGGATGGCGGCGAGGCGCTGGTTGCGGGTGGCAATGCCGCAGTGACGGGAAGCCTCGAGATCCGCGAGAAAGAGCCGGACGAGCTCAGCCGAGATGTCGACGACCGCGAGACGGTCGATCGGCTTGTTGGATTGCTTTGCCACGAAGGGGATCAACTGGCAGAGCGCATCGCGGTAGCCATGCTGGGTGTTGCGGGCAAGATTGCGCTCGGCGACGATATGCTCGAGCAGGAAGCGCCGGATCCAAGGGCCAAGGAGAGCTTCGTCATTCATGGGACGGCTCCATGGCATAGCGTTCAAAGCGCAGACTTGCCTGGCGAAGCAGTTCCGGCGTCAGCGTGAGGTATCGCTGCGTCCCGGCAATGTGCACATGGCCGAGGTAGGTTGACAGCTTCGGCAGCAGGCGTTGCACGTCGGCGCCATCGCGATACCATGAGACCAGCCTATGGACGGCGAAGGCGTGCCTCATATCATGCAGGCGCGGCTGATGTCGGGCATCGGCACCTTCGCATACGACGTTGGCACGGACCCGCAGGCGGCAGAAGGCCATCTCGGCGTTCTGCCGGGTCACCGCAGTGCCGCCGCGGGAGACGAAGAAGGGCGACGCTGCCCCGGCATGCTGCTGTCGGCGCCTTGCGGCATATGGGGCCAGGATCCGCAGCAGGTCATCGCCGATCGGCACCAATCGGCTCTTGTAGAACTTGCTCTCGCGGATGCAGAGGACCGCGGCGTCGAGGTCGACATCGGCCGGGGTGAGGGCGAGCGCTTCGCTGATGCGCAGCCCCGCGCCATACAGCAGGAGCAGGATCGTCCGATAGGTGTCGGGGTCGATGCGGCAACGCGGATGGTCGTTGGCCGCGACCGCATCGAGCAGGCGCTGTAGTTCCTCGTGCGAGTAGATGTAGGGCACGAAGGCTTGCTGTGGCTTGGGAACCGTCCGTGGCAGCGGCGAATGATCGACGTAGCCCCGGGCGACGGCGAATCGGTAGAGGCCGCTGAGAGCGGAATGCTTGCGCTCCCAATAGGGCGTGACAGGACCGGTTCCAGCAAGAAAGGCAAGCAATTGCTCGGCCGTGATCTCCTGCATGGTCACGTCTCCCGATGCGCGACAAAATGACCGGAGGGTGTGTGCTTCCGTGTGAAAGCGCATGCCCATTGCCTGTCTATGGGTGACGTAGGCGGCAACGACCTGCGAGAGCTTCATGACAGCCCTCCCAGGTCAAACGCGGCGACCTCTCGCAGCCCGGCCAGGTCGACCCTGGCGTAGGTCCGGGTGGCATAGGCACTTCGATGGCCGAGATGGTCGCCGACCTCCTTCAAGCTCAGCCCCTCAGCGACCAGGTGTGCCGCGCAGGCATGGCGAAGACCATGTGGGCCATAGTGCGTGGTCTCGATGCCCAGGGCGCGCAGGCGGCTGCTGACCGCGTGATAAAGGCCGCCTTGCGAAAGAGGACGAAACGGGGCCTTAAGCGTCACAAACAGATCTCGACAGCTGCACCGGCCCGGCCTGGCCCGCTGAAGATAGTCCAGAATTGCGTTGCCGACTGATTCTACGATCGGGTAGTATTGTGTCTGCCGCTGCTTGGGGCGTCTGAGTGTGATGACTTCCCTTGTCCAATCCAGATCCTCAAGACGTAATCCTCTGACTTCACCACTTCTGAGTCCGTAGATGGCAAGCAGCATCAGAATCGCGTGGTCGCGTATGTCGCGCGGTTCGCGTCCGCTGGTGTTGTCTATGAGGCGCTGGACGTCGGCCCAGAGAGGACCTGTGGGGAGCCCTTCCTGTTTGAACAGGCGCGGCGAGTCGATGGCCGCTGCGATTCCGGGGGAGCACCACGCCTGCCTCTCGGCATACCGGAAGAACGAGCGCAGCGCCGCTGCACACGACGCGACGGATACGCGACACCAGTCCTCCCGATCTTTCGATTCGAGAAAGGCGTCGATATCGCCGACGGTGATCGATGCAATCGAGGCTTTGCTCGAGGAGACGTGCTCCAGGAAGCCTTCAACCTGCCACCGCCGACCGCAGAGCGTATTTGGAGACAGGCCGAGCTCATCCCGCAGGTGAGCGATAAAGTCGTCGACCTGCCCAGAGAAGGCATTCCGCGCGGCGTGCGGCAGGTCCTCCAGGATTCCGAGAAAACGCAGCCACGCGACTGCGACCTGAGCGAACAGGTGCCGTGAGCATTCTCTATTGTCGGCGGTGCGTCGCCTTTTCTGCTGACGTGCCCATGCCCGGGCGGCGGCGTCGATCTCGGATCGGGTGACCGGCTTACCGGCAGTCACCTCGATCCGCTCGGCGATGACGAGCATTTTCTGGGCGATGCGCAGTAACGTCTCGTGTGCAGCGCCTTGGCCAGCGCAATGCACGAGATAACGCTCTCGATCGGCTGCCGCCGGACCGGCCTGGTGGCGCGCCAAAACCTTGGGGTACGCGAATAGGACTTCGAACATGGCGTCGGATCTCCTGATCGATGGGGAAGCCCGACGACTCTCGATCACTTGGTTATGTGGCGTTCAAAGGCCGCCATTCGGCCCTGGCGGCCACCTTCGGCGCTGAACGCCACATATCCACCGACGCCACATTACGCACCAAATGTGGCGCGCCACATTTGGTGCGGAAAAGCCGCACGCCGGGATCTGTGGGGGAGGTGTCGGGCAACCGGCACCTCTACCCGACAACCGCCCAAGTGGCGGCGCAGTGTGAAGTAGGTGCGCAGCCGCGAATTGAGATTCTCCACCAGTGAACTGCTACGCGGCGTTTCTGCCATGACCCGGCTGACGGCGTCGAAGACCGCGTGGAACTTGCCGCCCAGCTTCGATCGAAGCCGATTCCACCCCTGCCAATATGCCGTCGAGGTGCTCGGCAAGCGATGCAGCACGCAGGCTTCGCGCACGAGGAGCGCGGATATGTCGTGGACCCCGGCGATCGCGGCCAGCTTCTCATCGAGCACGCCGGCGAAGGCGAGCAAGTCGTCGCGCTGGTTCTCCAGCGCGACGCGCACCGGGCGAATGCGTCGAGCGTCCTCGAGCTCGAGGCGCGCCAGTTCCTCGACGAGAAAGTCGAATAGCTCTTGCCGCGTGGCCAGAGCCGGCCCGGCCAGTGCCAGAACGTCATGGCTCAGCCACTGGCTGAGCGTTCGGATGTCGCGGGCCAGCCGGTTCGCCCGGGTTTCAGTCTGTCGCGCAAGCTCCAACCGAAAAACAAGATCGTCGTCCGGGCCGCGCTGGCCGGCGCGGTCGATCCTGG
>DATEQL010000182.1:0-13652 GCA_035272665.1 Allostellaceae bacterium | reverse complement strand
GGTCTCGATTTGATCCGCCTTGCGGCTCCGACCAGCGACGAGAAGCGCCTGCCGCGTATCGTCGAGCACGCCAGCGGCTTTCTGTATTACGTCGCGATCGCCGGGATCACCGGCACCCGTTCGGCCGAATCCGCCGATGTGAAGTCCGCGGTCACGAGGCTGCGCCGGTTTACCCGATTGCCGATCGCGGTCGGCTTCGGCATCAGGACCCCGGAACAAGCCGCCGCGGTCGCGCGCGCCGCTGACGCGGCCGTCGTCGGTTCCGCCCTCGTCCAGCGTCTCGCCCTCAATCTCGACCCCGACGACACCGCCAAGCCCGGCCTCGTCGACGCCGTCCTCACCGACGTCCGGGCACTGGCCGTCGGGGTGCGGGGGGTGCGCAAATAACCTCGCAATACGAAATCTCGGGAGGGAACATGTTTCGACAGAGGACACGGGTCAGATCCGCTGGCGCGGCCGTTGCCGCGGCCGTCGCGGCAACGATGTCAGCCTCCACGGCAGTCTTGGCTGACGCGCCGTCGGGGCAGCCGATCACGATTGGCTTCAGCATGCCGTTGACCGGCGGGCTTGCGGTCAACGGCACCTCGGGGCTGCTCGCAATGCAGATTTGGGCCGAGGACACCAATAAGGAGGGCGGGCTGCTCGGCCGCCCGGTCAAGCTCGTCTATTACGACGACCAGACCAACCCGTCCCTGGTGCCCGGCATCTATACGAAGCTGCTCGATGTCGACAAGGTCGACCTCGTGGTCTCGGCCTACGGCACCAACGTCACCGCGCCGGCCCTGCCGGTGGTGATCCAGCACAATAAGACGTTCATGGGTCTGTTCGCGATGGACGTCAACGAAGAGTTCCATTACCCGAAATACTTCTCGATGCTGCCGGTCGGGCCGGACCCGCGGGCGGCGATCTCCGAGGGGTTCTTCGAGATCATCGAGGCCAACAAGGACAAGCTCGGTCTGAAGACGATCGCGTTGGCGGTCGATGACGGCGAGGCCACGCGCAATACCGCCGACGGTGCCCGGGCCAACATCAAAAAGGCCGGGCTCACTACGGTCTACGACAAGACCTACCCGCCGACCACGACTGATTTCACGCCAATCATCCGTGCGATTGCGGCGACGAACCCCGACATTGTCTATATTGCCTCCTACCCGCCGGACAGCGTCGGCCTGATCCGCGCAATGCATGAGATCGGGCTCAATACCAAGGTGTGCTGCGGGACGATGACCGGCCCGCAGAGCACCTCGATCAAGACCTCATTGGGTCCGATGCTCAATGGCATCATCACCTTCGACTGGTGGCTGCCGTCGCCGAAACTGCGCTTCCCAGGGGTCATGGAATTTCTGCAGCGTTATCAGCAACAGGCGGCCGGCAAGGGGGTGGATCCGCTCGGCTATTATCTCGCACCCTGGGCCTATGCCGATTTGCAGGTCGTGGGGGACGCAGTCGAGCAGACCAAGAGCCTCGACCAGGACAAGATCGCCGACTACATCCGCACCCATACCTTCAAGACCGTGGTCGGTGACGTTGCCTTCGGCGAAAAAGGCGAATGGAAGAAGGCGCGCGTCCTGACCATCCAGTTCCAGAATATCGCCGGCACGAATGTCGACGATTTTCGCGACGGCAAGGGTGAAGTCGTCCTGTGGCCGGACGAATACAAAGCCGGCGACCCGATCCTACCCTATTCCGCGATTAAGCACTGAGACGCCCGGCAGGCGATTCGCCCGAAATCCGAGGCGGCGGAGGCCGGCTTCTGCCGGGGCGACGCCGGATCATCGCGCCGGATAGGTCAAGGTTGCGGGTAATTGCCGCGAGGATATACAACGCATAGGCGATGCCGATCATCGATCTGCCCGATGAAGCCGCCACCGCGGTGTTCGCCGCACGCGTGTCCTCGCTCGCCGCGCCGGGCGATATCTTCGCGTTAAAGGGTGATCTCGGCGCCGGCAAAACGAGCTTTGCCCGAGCCTTTATCCGCGCGCGCGGCGGCGGGGAGGAGGTTCCGAGCCCGACTTTCACCCTGGTGCAGGTCTATGAGGTCGCTGAAGCGGCGATCTGGCATTTCGACCTCTACCGCCTGAAATCCCCGGAAGAAGCTTGGGAGCTCGGCGTCGAGGACGCCTTCAGCGAAGGGATCTCGCTGATCGAGTGGCCCGAACGGCTCGGCGCGTTGCTGCCGAAGCGCCGCCTCGAAATCACCTTTCTCTTCGGCGAGCGGCCCGAGGCGCGGCGCGCCGTGCTCACCGCCGGCGAGGGTTGGCAGGAGCGGCTGGCCGGGATCGTCGCCGATGCGTGATCGGCGAAGGCGGGCGATGGCGGGATTCCTCGACGCGTGCGGCTGGGGTGGTCTTGTGCCGGTGCCTCTTGCCGGCGACGCGTCCTTTCGCCGCTATTACCGCCTCGGACGCAACGGGAGCAGCACGGTTCTGATGGACGCCCCGCCGCCGCAGGAGGATGTCGGGGCTTATGTCGTCGTCGCGGCACTGCTGCGCGATCTCGGCTTCAGCGCCCCGGAAGTGCTGGCGGAAGATCGCGACAAAGGCTTTCTGCTGCTCGAGGATTTCGGCGACGACACCTACACCCGCTTGCTCGAGCGCGGCGCCGACGAGCCCGGCTTGTACGCGCTGGCGGTCGACACCCTTGTCGCGCTGCAGCGGGCCGCCGAGCGGCACGGCACCCTGGAACTGCCGGCCTATGACATTGAGCGGCTGCTCGCCGAGGCGGCCCTGCTGGTCGACTGGTACAGGCCGCTCGGGCGTGGGCTGCGCGAAGAATACCTGGCGCTCTGGCGCGCAGTTCTGCCGGATGCCGAGGTGTCCTCGCCGACCCTGGTGTTGCGCGACTACCATGTGGACAATTTGATGCTGCTGCCGGACCGCCCTGGGGTACGGGGATGCGGGCTCCTCGATTTCCAGGACGCGGTGTCGGGTCCGCCGAGCTATGACCTCGTCTCGCTCCTCGAGGATGCCCGGCGCGATGTTCCGGCCCCGTTGCGCCGGGCGATGACCGAGCGTTATCTGGCCGCCTTCCCCGCACTCGACCAAAGCGCCTTTTTGCGCTCCGCCGCGATTCTCGCGGCTCAGCGCAATTGCAAGATCATCGGCATCTTCACGCGCTTGTGGAAACGCGACGGCAAGCCGCAATACCTCTCCCACATCCCGCGGGTCTGGCGGCTGCTCGAACAGGATCTCGGCCATCCGGCCCTCGCCTCGATCACAAGGTGGCTGGATCACCACCTGCCGCCCGAAAGCCGGTGCCGGCCCGATCTGCAGAGTGCCGCGTGACGGCGCCGCCGCGTTCGGCGATGGTGCTGGCGGCCGGGCTCGGCACGCGGCTGCGCCCGGTGACCGAAGCTTTGCCCAAGCCGCTCGTCGAGATCAACGGCCGCGCCCTGATCGATCATGCGATCGACCGGCTGGCATCGACCGGGGTCGAGCGGGTCGTCGTCAACATCCACTACAAGGCGGCGATGATGGCGGCACACCTCGCCGGTCGTGAGCGCCCCCGGATCGAGCTCTCCGAGGAGGCCGAGCTGCTCGACACCGGCGGCGGGGTGGCGCAGGCTTTGCCGTTGCTCGGCGAGAGCTTCTTCGTCGTCAACGGCGACGTGTTCTGGCTCGACAGCAAAGACTCTGCATTGCTCCGCCTCGCCCGCACCTTCGATCCCGCGGAGACCGACGCCGTCCTACTGCTGCAGCGGACGGTGACCGCGGTAGGCTATGAGGGCAGCGGCGACTATTTCCTCGATGCTCTGGGCACACCGCGCCGCCGCCGCGAGCGCGAGGTCGCTCCCTATCTCTTCGCCGGCATTCAGCTGCTGCACCGCCGGCTGTTCGACAAGGTAGCCGGCCGCATCTTCTCGCTGGTCCCTCTCTTCGACCGCGCGGAGGAGGCGGGTCGTCTGCGCGCGATCGTGCACGATGGCGAATGGTATCACGTCGGCACCCCGGAGGGCCTCGCCGCAACCCGCGAGCGCCTGTCCTCCCACCGCATCGAGCGCTAGATCGGCGAGGTCACCGGCCCTTGAACACCGGGCGGCGCTTCTCGGCGAAAGCGCGGCTGGCCTCGAGGTGGTCTTCGGTCATCGCGGTGCGCGCCTGGTGCACCGCCTCCATCTCGAGCACTGCGGCGAGCGGCTCGGTCTCCGCGGCAAACAGATTGCGCTTCATGTAACCATAGGCGATTCGCGGCCCATCGGCGATGCGTCGCGCGAGTGCGGCGACTTCATCGTGCAGCGCGTCGTCCTCGACGACGCGGTTCACCAGGCCGAGCGATTGCGCCGTCTCGACGTCGATGATGTCGCCGAGGAGGTAGAGCTCGCGCGCCTTTGCCGTGCCGACTAAGCGGGTCAAGGTCCACGAGCCGCCGAAATCGCCGGAATAGCCGACCCCGGCGAAGCCCGTTCCAAAACGGGCGGAATGCCCGGCGATGCGCAGGTCGCAGGCCATGGCGAGGCCGAGCCCGGCGCCGACGGCGGGCCCATTGACCATCGCGATCATCACTTTGGGCATCGTGCGCAGCAACATGGGCAGCCGGTGCATCCGGCGCAGACCCTCGACGCGCTCCTCAAACCCCTGGGCGGCGCGGTTCGGCATCGTCTTGACGTCGCCACCGGCGCAGAAGCCGCGTCCGGCGCCGGTGATGACGACCGCACCCACGCCGGGGTCCTCGCCGAGGCGCTGGAGCGCCTCCCCTAAGGCGAGGAGCATCGCCGGCGAAAACGCGTTCAGCCGGTCCGGCCGGTTGAGCGTCAGCCAGGCGATACCGCCTTCCGTCGTCTCCAAGAGGTCCGTCATCGGCGTTCTCCTCTTACCAGGTGCCTAACATCAATGCGTTACTCGTCACCCCCGCGCAAGCGGGGGCCTAGGGCAACCGTCGAAGCCCCTGGAGCTCTAGATTCCCGCTTCCGCGGGAATGACGAAATCAAGCCGGTGTCAGGCGGGCACTCCAACTGGCAGACCGTCTCTCGCCGCATACCCGAGTTGCGTCCTGGGACAATTGCCGGCCCCCTAGGCAAGGCGTAGGCTCGCCTTGCGCCGCGCGAAGCGGTGCCGGCGGGCCCATGCGCCCCAGGATGGCCGCCCGCTGCGACAGGCCGCGCGCTCGCACGGAGCGGGGGGCAACAAGGAGGAATAAGCATGGCGTATGATCTGCTCATTAAAAACGGACGCGTCGTCGACGGCTCGGGCGAACCCGCATTCGCCGCGGATGTCGCGGTCCAGGACGGCAAGATCGTCGGGGTCGGGAAATATGCCGGTGCCGCCGCCAAGCGCACGATCGATGCCGAGGGGCGCGTCGTCGCACCCGGGTTCATCGATCATCACACCCATTTCGATCCCCAGGCGGTCTGGGACCCGTACTGCGGCTCGTGGCTGCACAACGGCCACACCACGGTCGTCGTCGGCCAGTGCGGCCAGGTCATCGCCCCGGTCCGGCCGGGCGACGGCGACTGGTATCTCGAATTCTTCTCCGACGCGGAACAGATCCCGCTCCCGGTCATGAAGGCCGGGGTCGATGTGACCTGGGAATCGGTCGGCGACTATCTGAATGCCCTCGGCAAGCGGCGCGGCATCAACGTCGGCACCTTGGTCGGCCATTCGGGCATCCGCCGCTATGTGATGGGCGAGGCCTCGAGTGAGCGGGTCAAGGCGACACCCGAGGAACTCGCCCAGATGCAAAAGCTGATCCGCGAGGCGATGCATGACGGCGCGCTCGGCTTCTCGACTGCGCCCAAGGATCGCGGCGATCCCGCCGGGGTACCCGATGACGCAGAGCGCTGGGCGCTCGCCAGCGTGCTCGGCGAACTCGGCACCGGCGTCTTCCAGGTCGCCGGCGGCGCGCCGGGCGGCACCAAGCAGACCCGCGCGGTCGCGCGCGAGCTGGCGGCGCGCACCGGCCGGCCGTCGATCTACAACTTGATGTCGGATCCGATCGGCAACCCCGATGAATGGGTCGAGCACTTGAAGTGGCTCGAGGACGGGTTTAAGAGCGGCGCGCGCTGCTACGGCTCGTGCCTGTCGACCGTTGCCGGCGCGATCTTTGATCTGCAACGCGGGCTCAATGTGCCGCAGGATGAGGACATCACCCATCCCGAGGGCTTCTTCCGCGGTATGCCGACCTGGGACAAGGTCATGGCTTTGCCCTATCAGGACAGGATGCGCGCCTTCCGCGACCCCGAGATCCGCAAGGCGCTGTCGGCCGAGGCGGTCGAAGGCTCGGTCGCCCAGGAAGGCGGCATGACCGACCGGCGCGGCCGCGCTCGTGGCCTGTTCAACCGGCGTTGGGACCTCGTCGAGGTGTTCATGACGACGAAGGGCCAGAACCGCCACCTCGAAGGCAAGACGATCGAGCAGATCGCGAAAGAGCAGAACAAGAGCGTCATGGACGCCTTCCTCGACCTGTCGCTCGATGAGGATTTGCAGACCTGCTTCCAGGCGATCGACCGCAACCACGATCCGAAAGTGCAGAAGCACATCCTCGGCTCGTCTTACACGGTGATCGGCACCAGCGACGGCGGCGGGCGGCCGCACACCGCCGACCGGCACGAGACCAGCACGAATCTGCTCGGTCACTGGGTGCGCGAGCAGCAGGTGATGACGCTCGAAGAGGCGGTCTATCGGCTGACCGGCAAGACCGCGCTGATGCACGACATTACCGATCGCGGCTTCATCGCCGCCGGCAAGGTCGCCGACATCACGATCTTCGATCCCGATACGATCGCATCGAAGCCGCGCGAGCCGGTCGCGACGCTGCCGGCGGGCGGCGTGCAGGTCAAGCGCGACGCGATCGGTATCGACTACGTCGTGGTCAACGGCAGCGTGCTGCTCGACAAGGGCGAACTGACCGACGCGTTGCCCGGCCAGATCATCCGCGGCCCGCTCTACCAGGCGGGCGCCGCGTAGTTCGCCGTCACCTTTCGGGCCGGTTTTCCCTCTCCCGCAAATGCGGGAGAGGGTGCCGACCCCCGGATCGCAGTCCGGGAGGAGGCGGATGAGCGTTTTTCCGGTATCAAGCCGTTCCGCCCGCTCGCTAGCAGAGCTCGGCTGCAGCAAACCGCCTCTTGACCTTGATCTCGTCCGCGCGCTGGCGGACTTCCCATAGATCTCGCTGCATCTGCAGCCGCAGCCGGGTATCGGCCGTGTTGCCGAACACCTTCTCCAGCCGGATCGCCATATCCGGCGAAACTCCGGTATGGCCGTTCAGCAGATCGGATCAGCAGATCGGACAGCGCCTTACGCGTAATGCCAAGAGCTTCGGCAGCCGCGGTGACGGTGAGACCAAGAGGCTTGAGGCACTCCTCCCGGACGATCTCGCCAGGATGAGCCGGGTTGTGCACCTCCATCTCGCTATCTCCTTTGCGGTAGCTTCATTGCGCCGCTGCCGCAGCCGCGCGCCGACTTGGGGGTCAATGAAACGAGATCCCTGTTGTGGCGGGCCGGCATTGCGTCAGCTCTGCCTGTGATCGGCGCCGCCGCTGTCAATGTGTCCACCATTTAGAGATGTCACTTTTTCTGCCATTTAGAAATGTCACCGCGGTTAGGTTGCGGGCGGCGGGCGGGCGCGGAGCCCCGGCGTAGCGCAGCGCCCGACCGACGACCGTTCGCACCGGCCCTCCACGTCGCACCCGTTATTTTACACCGGGCGAGCACCAGCTCGCCCGGCTCGTAGAGAAGCTCAGCCGTCCTTGAAGAGGCGGGCATCACGCTGATCGCGCCGGCGCGGCCCGCTGCGACGTTCGAGCTCGCGGCGCAGCTGTTGATCACGGATCATCGCTAAGAGCGGCCCCAGCCGCTTGTTGTCGGCGATGGCGCCTTGATCGACCTGGCGGATCTTGTCGAAGGTGCGGTAAGCCAGATCAACGCCCTTGTGACGGATCGCCAGGTGGCCATCGGGATAATCGACGACGGTCACCCGCTTGCCGATCGCTGCCTTGGCTTGCGCGCTCGGCTCCACGATGAAGATCACTTTGTCGTATTGCAGTGTCAGCGCCTGGGAGAGGGTGCGCTCCTCCTTCCAGGCAAACGCATCCTCCAGATCATCGCCGGCGCGCAATGGCCGATGCAGGTTCTTCTTATTGGCCGGCGGCTTGGCAAAGCGCGCGTTGTAATCGGCCGTGAACGCCGGGAGGAGGGCGTTCCCAGCCGCCAGGGTCGCCGCACCGGCGAGGCGCAGCTCTTTGACCAGGCGGTCCTGCAAGGTCTTGTGGGCGCGCTCGACCCGCCCTTTGGCCTGGCTCGAATTGGCACAGATGATGTCGATGTTGAGCGCATGCAGCGCCCGGCCGAATTGGGTCATGCCGTCGCCACCGAGCGCCCCCGGATGGTTGACCCGGAAGACGCCGTGCTTGTCGCTGTAGAACGCCACCGGCTTGCCCCAGGCCTCCAGATAAGCGCGGGCGGCATGGAAGTACGCGAAGGTCGACTCGCTCTCGACAAACTGAAGATGCATCAGCCGGCTGGTCGCATCGTCGATGAACACAAGCAGCGTGCATTGCGGCCCGCGGTCTTCGAACCACCAGTGCTCGCAGCCGTCGATCTGCACCAGCTCGCCGACGCAATCGCGCCGATGGCGGGGCTGGTGAACGTGCTTGCGCCGCTGCTTGCGGTCAGCCCAAATCCCGGCCTCGATCATCCACAGCCGCAGCGTCTCGCGACCGAGCGCGATCCCGTGCCCCGCGCGCAGCTTCTCGGCCGCCAAGGTCGGGCCGAAATCCCAATACTGCTCGCGAATGATCGCCAGCGCTTTGTCCCGAAGTTCCGCCGGCTTGCGCCGGTTGCTCGGACGACCACGCCGCTTCGAGATCAGACTCGCCGCGCCTTCCGTCCGGTAGGCCTTCAACAGCCGGAACACCTGACGGCGCTCGAGCCCCAGCAGTTGCCTCGCCGCCTCGGTCGTCAGCCGTCGCTGATCCAAATCCCGCAGTACCTCGAGCCTTGTCAGCTCCCCATCGCTCATCAGCCGAACCGTCACCCCCAACACCCCCCGGATAACCCCCGGGCAGTGTCATCTCTAATTGGCAGACGGGTGACATTTTGATCGGGCGCCTACAGTCAAAAGGCGGATAACGGCGATTCTGGAAAATCACTCAGCACATCTTGAGCAATCAAACGGGTCCTGGCATGGAGGCACTCCTAAAATTTTTCGGTCAGGCCACAGCCTCACATCTTCTAATCCGCAAAGCACCCATATAGATTCGAAATTTGCTTTATACGGCTCCGTCAGTAGCGCCATTTCATTTACGGAAATGAGCGGATATGATACAGTGGGCGTTTGCGCAATCATCAAATACACCAGAAGAGTAGACGGAGCACTATAATGACGCGTCGCCTTGTGCTTTACCACTCTAGCTATTGCTTCCAGTGCATCATCCCGTCGTTTTTCCGGACAATCAATAGGAACGAACTCACCGTGCTTATACTTTTCGAGAATTTCTTTTTGTTCTTTCCATGTCTGTCGGGCATATTTGTCGGCAGTTACGATTTCTAAGTCGATCGTATGTTTGCCTTCTCTAAGGTGGGCATCTGGAAATTCATCACGTTTGTCGGTAAGTCTAACTTCGCAACTGCTGTGGTAATCCCAAATTCGTGCAAACAACCCTGCGACATACGCGTCACGAATATGTTGTGGGGGAGCGCTCCCTGTGAGCGGTTTGATTTGTTCCCACGCCGTGCAAAAAAAATCCTTGGGATCACGCCAACATTCAAACCAGTTACGAGGGATAATGACAGGATTGTTTTTGCTCGTCATAGCAACGGATTCCCTCTACTGGTTCTTGATCCTGATCCTGAACCCTAACCTAACCGCTACCGGGTTTTCCCGCACGGGTAGGCTTCATCGAACGCTAGACCGACAAGATTGGCTGCGGGTAAATGCAGATTTTGAGGATGGGCCTCGGAGTAGCGCCGAACGATCGCGACCGCTTGGTTAGGCGTAATGTTCGGCACACACATAAGGGGAAGGGGGTACCGGCAACCTCCCAAACCGCCCCAAGGCCTGACATAGTATCGACTGTCCCCACGACGAAGCCGACGCAACTTCCGTACTCCATCGATCCCGCCGCTACCTCGTTTGGGTTCCTCGCCCGCTCTCCCCGCTCCGCCCGTTCCAGACCCCGGCATCGTTGTAGAAGCTCGTCACCGTCCCAAAAGTGGTAGTCACGGGCACCCGCCGATAAAGAGACGCCCGTAAGCAGGATTGTGAGCAAGAGTGTTTTCGTGACCCTCATCATCCTCTCACGACCCTGGGGTTTCAGGCTGTGAGCCTCGGAAATCGTCCTACTAATAACAATTTGTGATGGAGCCGGTCGTGTAGCACGTCGTCGATCTTGGCGCGGATTGTAGTCGTATAGCCTTCGCCTCCAGTGCTTGTTGCCTAGCGGCATTAGATTGGTCCATTCTAAATTCGACCCATTTTCTTTGGGCTTCGGCTTCCGTCATTTCGTGATCTTTGACTGATGCTTCTAGGCTGTCGGTGTAAAGCACAAAGGCGTTGCCAGTGGCAGAACAACTATTGTGGGCCTCGCAATACGCGTTTCGGTTCGCCTTGCCACACTCAGCCGTGGCGATGAACGAGGACGACCGTCGGGCGCACTGGTCATAGAAAGTCCAAGCTGAGGGCGGAGCCGGTCGCATCGCACAACCCATCAGTGGCACGACAAAGAAGGCCACGGGCCATATCGAACGCAGTTTACCGCCCATGTTTTTGCGCTTCCTGCTCGTGAGCCTCAAAAATCGTACTATGAGAACGTTAAGGAGATCTGACGAATGTCGAGCACCGGCTCGCTGGGGCCTTTGCCCACTTCCTCGCCCTTTGAGGTGTTCTACATCTAGTAGCTGAGCCGCCGTCATATGCTTTTCAAAAAGTCGCGTGATGCTTATTATGTCAAATTGTTCCAAGTACTCGCCAAGTAACCACGTTAACGAACAGGTGAAACACGGCCGGGGTACGGTCTATACTGGTTTGAAAACGACTTTTCCGCAGCACGAATATTCAGTGTGGGAAATTTATACTTGGCGCGCTTCGGCACAAGATATGGGTCAAGGGGTGGCTGGAAAAGGGGGGCCGGTTTCAGACGTGCGCCGGGGGATGCTCGTCGTCGGCAAGGCGACGCTCGATGCGGTCAACCCGTGCGGCTAGGTGCAGGTAATCGGTTTCGCGCCGCGCGTCAGTCTTGATGAACTCGCCCATGATCGTGCGCAGCGAAACGATTTCATCTTTGATGGCGCGGGTGTCCTGCCGTACGTCGGCCACCGCGTTAAGCAGATCGGCAATGCCCCTCTGAACCTTTTTCAGGGTTTCCGAAATCAGAGCCCGGTGAATTGATTGACGTGATGGAGTTGTCGCTGCTGACTTTGCGAGGTCGACGGGTTTATAACCTGTCGATCCTGCCGGCCCCATGCTGGTATTCAGCGAGGTCAGAAGCCGGCGCAGCCGGGCCGTCTGCCGTCTGCCGCGTGCTGACCCCGGTCACATCCCCGCTCCGAAAAACCGCTCTAGCCCTCGGTAGCGAAACCGCCTGATCATTGACGATAACTGCAACTTATCGGGTTACTTATTCTAGGCTAGATCCAAATGAAGAACTCCGCCGCCTCGGCTTCACCAACTGACCTCGTCTCGGGCCGGGGGCGACATGACGCCGTTATGCGACCCGTGTGGAACCGGATGTGGGATGCGGTCGCGACCTCCGGGTTGCCGGTGCATTTCGACACGATCGGTAGCGACATGCGGCGCGACTTTACCAAGCTCGCGCCGAAGGTCGCGCTCGCCGCCCGCATCACCAGCTTCCGGATGTACATGTCGGAGGTATTGCTGTCGGTGATCTTCTTGGGCGTGCTCGAACATCATCCCGGCATCAAGCTCGTCATCGGCGAGGCCGGCACCGGCTGGATCCCTTACATCCCGCAGCGCATGGACGCCGAGTGGGAGGACCAGTTCAAGGAGCTCGATCTGAAGATGCCGCCGACCGAATACTGGCGGCGCCAATGCCACGCGACCTATCAGAGCGACCCGATCGGCGTCAAACTCATCGACGAGCTCGGCGCGGACAACATCATGTGGGGCTCGGATTTCCCGCACGCCGACGGCGTCTAGCCCGATTCCCAGGAATACATCCAGCGCGATCTCGGCCATCTGCCCGCCGCCACCCGCAAGAAAATCGTCTGCGACATCGCCGCCAAACTCTACCGGCTCGTGAACTGATTGCGGCCGCACTGCGGCTGTCGTGATCTGCAGATCGGCTGAGGAGTCGGGGTCGTCATTGGCTAAATCCTCGCCTCAAGCCAAGATTCCACGGACTCGAGGCGGATTAGTAATACATCGCAAATGTTGACGCTGCTCTTTCCAGAGGCGTCGGGGCGGTCGTCGTGCGCGATATGTACCAGAGAGATGGATTTTCACGTAGAAGCCGTATCCAGCGCTCGGGTCGCCAGTGCGACGACACGCGGGATCGGGCGGTCGCCCTTCTCGTAATACGCGACCATACGCCGGCTGAGACCGAGTGCGCGCGCCGCTTCATCCAGCGTATAAGCTTTGCGCTCCCGCCAATGCCGAAAGGCATCCGGAGTCATCGTCTCGCCCACCTGCTCCTGCGCCAGGCGCCAGAGCGTATCGGCCGCCATGTCGATTTCGTCAGTCCAAACGACATCGGTGCCGTATTCCCCTGCGCGCACCTGCCGGAACAATTCCGGCGATTGCCGCAGTGGCGCATAGACCCGGAAGCTCTGGATCATGCCCGATACGTCGATGAGGCTCTCCTCGCCGTTAGCCCAGCGGACACACAGGGTCATCGGCTGCTCGCCCGGGGCCACTGCGACGATGCGCGGCAAAATCTTTCTCGGCATGATCAACCTCGCTCGTTCAGCTCGGCCCATTTGAGGGCTAGGCTCTCACGATGATCACGCGCCCAGGCGATCAGTTCGGCGATCTGGGCGGGGCGCGCGTCACCTGCGATCACCGTCAAGTCCGAAATCCTCACCAGCACCTAAAAATCAGGAGCCACGATGTGAAAGTGCGGCGGCCGGTGATCGTCGGCGTACATGCGCACACTCACGGCGCCAAGGCGGTGAAGAGTGGGCATCCGAGAGTCTCATCCTAGAGTGCAACTATTGCACTTCTAGCGCAATTGTCAAGGCCGCGACGCCGCGATCGGGGAGGTCGAGCGGGTCGCCCGGCGCGGCGGCGTGCGCGGGCTCGAAATCTCGCGCCACGGCGACAGGACGCCGATGTGGGACCCGTGGTGGAACCCGATGTGGGATGCCGTCGCGGCCTCCGGGTTGCCGGTGCATTTCCACACGATCGGTAGCGAAATGCGGCGTGACTTTTCCAAGCTCGCGCCGAAGGTTCGCCGCCCCTCAATCCGCTTGCACACCCGCAAAGTAGGAGGATGAGGGGCTGGTATCGGGCCTGCCGCGACCGAGATTGCTTCGCTGCGCTCGCAATGACGGGTCATTGCGAGGAGCGAAGCGACGAAGCAATCTCGAAGTGAGGCTCGACCGGGGCGTCATCGGTTTGGTTCCACCACTAGCAGCCTGTCGGACTTAGGTGGAGGTTAGCCCATAATGTGGTAGGGTTGATTGGTTGGGGGCACCAGGGGCGGTGGGAGGATGAGCAATTTTCGCCAAGTGGACCGGCAGACGGGGTTTTTGCTGCCGCCA
>DATEQL010000181.1:0-12021 GCA_035272665.1 Allostellaceae bacterium | reverse complement strand
CGGCGACCACCACCCGATCTGGGCTATCCGGCTCGCGCGCAAGGCTCACCAGATCTCGGCCGACTGCCTGCGCCCGCAACCCGTTCCACCGGACCGTGTCTATCAGCTCTGGCTGTTGGTGCCGAATGCTACAGCGCCACGGCCGATTGGGCTGTTGCCCCAATCGGCGCGCAAGCGCATCGCAGTGTCGCCGGAAATTGCGCGCCGGCTGATGGGCGAAGGCGAGCTCGAGGTAACTCTGGAACCGGTCGGCAGCACACCCTCTGCCGCACCGACCGCACCAGCGCTGTTCCGGGGAACGCTCGAAAGCTCCGGTTGAGCCTGAGCCGGTGTGTTTGCGGCACGCCCCATGAAATTTTCGAGAAAGACCCGAGGCACCTTGCCGTTGATGCGCCAATTCACACGTAAGCACCCGAGACACTTTCGAATGGAGTCCCGGCGGGGCAGCCTATCGATGCTCCAACCGCCTGAGGCCGATCGGCATCAGATTAGGTTCGCCGGCGTTCTTCTCTGATCGGCACAACCACCGCGGCAAATGCGGTCTTAATTTCGCGAGGGACAACATGATGGCGCCACGCGGTTCGATCGACGAGATCTGCGTCAACACCATTCGCACCCTGTGCATCGACGCGGTTCAGCAGGCGAAATCCGGTCATCCGGGTACGCCGATGGGGATGGCGCCAGTCGTCTACGCGCTGTGGCAGGATTTTCTCCGCTTCGATCCGGAGGATCCGATCTGGCCCAATCGCGATCGTTTTGTGCTGTCCAACGGCCATGCTTCAACCTTGCTCTATTCGATGCTGCACTTGACCGGCGTCAAATCGGTCAACGAAAAATACGAGCGGCTCGGCACGCCGACAGTCTCGATCGAGGATCTAAAGCACTTCCGGCAGCTCGACAGCAAGTGTCCGGGTCATCCGGAATACCACTTGACCTCGGGTGTCGAGACGACGACAGGGCCGCTCGGCCAGGGCATCGCCACCAGCGTCGGCATGGCAATCGCGGCCGACTGGCTGGCGCGGCATTACAACAGGCCCGGGTTTACGCTGTTCGATTACGACATCTTCGCGCTGTGCGGCGACGGGTGCATGATGGAGGGGGTAGGCAGCGAGGCCGCTTCGCTCGCCGGCCATCTGCAGCTCGGCAATCTCTGCTGGATATACGACAGCAACCACATCACGATCGAGGGTAATACCGCTCTTGCCTTCAGCGAGGACGTCGCCGGGCGGTTCCTCGCCTATCGCTGGCACGTGCAGCGGGTCAGCGACGCCAACGATCGTGAGCGGGTCGCCGACGCGATCGCGATCGCCAAGCGCATCGACGATCGGCCGAGCCTGATCATCATCGAGAGCCATATCGGTTACGGCGCGCCGCATAAGCAGGATACCTCTGGCGCGCACGGCGAACCCTTGGGCGAGGAGGAGGTCAAGCTGACCAAGCGTTCCTACGGTTGGCCCGAGGACGCGAAATTTCTGGTGCCGGATGGCGTGTACGAGCACTTCGCGTCGAAATTCGGCGCCCGCGGCAAGAAGCTCCGGGCGGAGTGGCTGGCGCTGTTCGAGCGCTACCGGAGCGCCCACCCCGAGCTGGCCGACGCGTGCGAGCGCATGCAGCGGCGCGACCTTCCCGAGGGCTGGGACAGGGACATCCCGCTATTCCCGGCCGATCCTAACGGGGTCGCCAGTCGCGACTCTTCGGCCCGGGTTTTGAACGCGATCGCGCCGCGCCTGCCGTGGCTTCTCGGCGGCGCCGCCGATCTCGCGCCATCGACAAAAACGCGCCTTACTTTCGAAGGCGCCGGTGATTTCGAGGCCGATGACTACGGCGGCCGAAACTTTCACTTCGGCATCCGCGAGCACGCCATGGGTTCTATCTGCAATGGTCTCTCGCTGTCGAAATTACGGCCGTACGGCTCGGGCTTCCTGATCTTTTCCGATTACATGAAGCCACCCATCCGGCTCGGCGCGATTATGGAACTGCCGGTCGTTTATGCGTTCACCCATGATTCGATCGGGGTGGGAGAGGACGGCCCGACGCATCAGCCGGTCGAGCAGCTGGCAGCATTGCGCAGCATCCCCGGGCTGATCGTGTTGCGTCCCGCCGATGCCAACGAGGTGGCCGAGGCCTGGCGCGTCGTCCTCGGGCTCAAGCACGAGCCGGCCTGTCTGATCCTGAGCCGGCAGAACCTGCCGACCTTCGACCGCACACGCTATGGTGCGGCAAGTGGCGTCCGGCGTGGCGCCTACGTTCTTGCGGATGCTGCAAACGGCGAGCCTGATGTGATCCTGATCGGCACCGGAAGCGAGGTGAGACTCTGCGTCGAGGTCTATGAGAAACTGACCGCCGAGGGAGTCGCCACAAGGGTCGTCAGCATGCCGTCCTGGGAATTGTTCGAGCAGCAGGACGATGCTTATCGTGCAGCGGTCCTGCCGCCCGACGTCACGCGACGGGTCGCGGTCGAGCAGGCCTCTACCCTCGGCTGGGAGCGGTACACCGGGCTGCGCGGCACGATCCTCGGCATGAGGACCTTCGGCGCCTCGGCGCCGTTGAAGGAGCTGCTGGTCAAATTCGGCTTCACCGGCGACAACGTCTATGCCGCGGCCAAACAGCAGTTGGCGCGCAAGGAATAGGAGCCCATGCCTAATCCTTTGAGAACGCTTCAGGAATACGGGCAATCGGTGTGGCTCGACTTCGTCAGCCGTGATTTGTTGAAGAGCGGCGGGCTCGCCAAGCTGATCGCGGAAGATGGGCTGCGCGGCGTCACCTCAAACCCCTCGATCTTCGAGAAAGCGATCGGTCACGGCGACGATTACGACGCGCTGATCGCCGCCGCGGAAGCTTCCGGGGATCTCGATCCCGGCGCATTGTTCGAGGATCTCGCGGTACGCGACATCCAGGAGGGCGCCGACGCGCTGAATGCGGTTTACGAGCAGACGCAGCGGCGCGACGGCTTTATCAGCCTCGAGGTCTCGCCCTATCTGGCGATGAACGCGCACGAGACGATCGAGGAAGCGCGACGGCTTTGGCATGAGGTCAATCGCCGTAACCTGATGGTCAAGGTGCCCGGGACCGAGCCGGGGCTCACGGCGATCCGGACACTGATCGGCGAGGGGATCAACGTCAATGTCACCTTGCTTTTCTCGCAGAAGGTCTATGCCGAGGTTGCCGAGGCCTACATTTCGGGTCTCGAAGCGTTCGCCAAAAAGGGCGGTGATCCGCACAAGGTCTCGAGCGTGGCGAGCTTCTTTGTCAGCCGGATCGACACCCTCGTGGATGACGAGCTCGACAAAAAGATCGCGGCGGCTGCCGAGCCGGCCGAGAGGGCGCGGCTGCAAGCGCTGAAGGGCAAGGTAGCGATCGCCAACGCCAAGCTCGCCTATCAGCTCTATAAAAGGATCTACGCGGACGAACGCTGGCAGCATCTCGCACAACAAGGCGCACAGACCCAGCGGCTCCTCTGGGCGAGCACCGGGACCAAGAACAAGGCGTACAGCGACGTCCTCTATGTCGATGAACTGGTCGGCTCGGACACGGTCAATACGATGCCACCGGCGACGATGGACGCCTACCGCGACCATGGCCGCCCTCGGTCCAGCCTGGAAGAAGACATCGCCGGCGCCGGAGCGGTCATGGATGCGCTCCCACGCGTCGGGATTTCGATCGATGCGGTGACGGCAAAGCTGGTCGATGACGGTGTGCGGCTGTTCGCCGACGCCGCCGACCAGCTCTACGCGGCAGTGCAAACGAAGCGCCGCACCGTGCTCGGCAGCAAGCTCAATGCCATGGCCTACAAGCTGCCCGAAGAATTGGACGAGGATGTCCAGGCGGCGATCGAGGATTGGCGCAAGGCGGGCAAGGTCAGACGGCTGTGGGCCGCCGACGCTTCGCTCTGGACCGAAACAGACGAGGCCAATTGGCTCGGATGGCTGGAGATCGTCGACAAGCAGCTGAAGGGTATCGCGCACCTCCAACACTTCGCCGAGGATGCCAGGCGCGCGGGCTTCAGGGATGTGCTGTTGCTCGGGATGGGCGGGTCGAGCCTTGGTCCCGAGGTGCTCGGCGAAACCTTTCGCAGCAAGCCCGGCTTCCCGAACCTGCACGTGCTCGACTCGACCGACCCCGCGCAGATTCGGCATTTCGAAGCCCGTATCGACCCCGCGCGAACCTTGTTCCTGGTGTCGAGCAAGTCCGGCAGCACGCTCGAGCCGAATATCTTCAAGCAGTATTTTTACGAGCGGGCAAAGCAGGCGGTGGGCGCGAAAGAGGCGCCAAATCGCTTCGTCGCGATCACCGATCCGGGCTCGTCGCTCGAAAAGGCGGCGGTTACCGAAGGCTTCCGCTGTGTCTTCCATGGGCTGCCGAGCATCGGCGGCCGGTATTCGGTGCTCTCGGATTTCGGCATGGTCCCGGCCGCGGCGATCGGTGTGGACCCTCAGGCGTTTTTGGAAAGCACGGCCGAGATGATGCGGTCGTGTGCGGCGAGCGCGCCGCCCCTGGAGAACCCGGGCGTAATCCTGGGTGCGATCCTCGGGATTTGCCAGCGCCACGGGCGCGACAAGGTGACGATCGTTACCTCCATGGGCATCACCGATTTTGGCGCTTGGCTCGAGCAACTTCTCGCCGAATCTACGGGCAAGCTCGGCAAGGGTATCGTCCCGGTCGATAGCGAGCCCTTGGGGACACCGTCGGTTTACGGGAGCGATCGCGTCTTTGCCTATCTGCGGCTGGCCGGCGATCAGGATGGGGAACAGGAGCGGGCAGTTGCAGCGCTCGAGGCGGCGGGACACCCGGTGGTGCGGATCACGGTTAATGACCGGATGCAGCTCGGACAAGAGTTCTTCCGCTGGGAGATGGCGACGGCCGTCGCCGGTTCGATCATCGGGATCAACCCGTTCGACCAGCCCGATGTCGAGGCAGCCAAGGTCAAGACTCGAGAGCTGACCGCGGCGTATGAAAGAAGCAAGGCGCTACCCGAGCAGCGAGCGTTCCTCGAGAGCGACGGCATCTGGCTGTTCGCAGATCCGCGCAATGAAGCAGTGCTGAAGCCGCAGGCGTGGAGCCTCGCGGCGGCGCTGAAGGCCCATTTCGGGCGGATCGGCGCCGGGGATTACGCGGCACTGCTCGCCTATATCGAGCGCAGTTCCCCCCATATCGAGGCGCTGCAGCGACTTCGCCGCCTGATCCGCGACCGGACCAGGGCAGCCACCTGCGTCGGTTTTGGGCCGCGCTTCCAGCACTCTACGGGGCAGGCCTACAAGGGCGGACCAAACAGCGGCGTCTTCCTGCAAATCACCTGCGACGATCCTGAAGATCTGCCGGTGCCCGGTCAGTCCTATACCTTTGGCGTCGTCAAGGAGGCGCAAGCGCGCGGCGATTTCGAGGTTCTCGCCGAGCGGGGCAGGCGCGCGCTGCGTGTGCACATAACGGGTGATCTCGATGCCGGGCTTGAGCGGCTCGGCCGCGCTGTCGAGCAAGCCCTGCGGTAAGAAGCAAAGGACTTGACCATGGACGTTCGGATCGAAAACAGCACGAACCGTTCGGTGACGCTGTCACGGGCGCAAAAGGCGCCGCCGTGCACCTTGGTGATCTTTGGCGCAGGCGGCGATTTAACCAAGCGGCTTTTGATGCCGGCCATCTACAATCTGGCGAAGGCCAAGCTTCTCTCCGAAAAATTCGCGATCATCGCCGTCGACCGGACACCGAAACCGGTCGAGGACTTTCGCGATTACCTCGCCGAGGGAATCAGAAGCTTTGTCTCTGACACCGCGGCGGGTCCAGCAACCGAGCCGTTTGACAAAGAGGCATGGGAGTTCGTCGCCAGCCGCATCACGCATTTCGCGGGGGATTTGACACAGTCCGATACTTACGCGCGGCTGTACGGTATCGTTGAAAAGACTGGCGGCAACGCGATTTTCTATCTAGCCGTCGCCAGTCAATTGTTCGGCACGATTGTCGAGCAAATAGGCGCCGTCGGTCTCACCGAGGAAAAAGACGGCTGCTTTCGCCGTGTCATCATCGAAAAGCCGTTCGGCACCGATCTCGCATCGGCCCGTGCATTGAACGCTCGCATCCTCAAGGTTCTGTCAGAATCGCAGATCTACCGAATGGATCATTTCCTCGGCAAGGAGACCGTCCAGAACATCATGGTGTTGCGTTTCGCCAACGGGGTCTTCGAGCCGATTTGGAACCGCGACCACATCGATCATGTGCAAATTACCGTCGCGGAAACGGTCGGCGTAGAGCTGCGAGCGAGATTCTACGAGGCGACCGGTGCGTTGCGCGACATGGTGCCGAACCATGTCTTCCAGCTCCTCAGCCTGACCGCGATGGAGCCGCCAAACTCCTTCGACGCCGACGCGGTCCGCACAGAAAAGCACAAAGTGTTGGAAGCCGTACATCCGCTCGATGACGCAGAGGTGCGCAGCAGCACGGTACGCGGGCAGTACGGGGCGGGCGAAATGGCGGGTAAGTCGGTCAAAGCATATCGTGAGGAGCCCGGTGTCGCCCACGACAGCGGGACCGAGACTTACGTCGCGATGCGTCTCGGTATCGATAATTGGCGCTGGGCAGGGGTGCCGTTTTACCTGCGCACCGGCAAGCGGCTCGCGCGGCGCACGACCGAAATCGCGATTCAGTTCAAGCAGGCGCCCTTCGCGCTGTTCCGCGACACTCCTGTCGATAGCTTGCCGCCCAACGTTCTTGCTCTTCAGCTGCAGCCCGACGAGGGTGCATCGCTGCAATTCGGCGCAAAGATTCCGGGCCCGGAGATAGCACTCGGCGGCGTGCGGATGAATTTCTCTTATAAAGACTACTTCAGCACGGAGCCGACCACCGGGTACGAGACCCTTGTCTATGACTGCATGATCGGTGACGCGATGCTGTTCAACCGCGCTGATGGCGTCGAGGCCGGGTGGGCAGTGGTGCAGCCGATCCTCGATCTGTGGCAAAACGACAAGACAACCCCGCTCGAAATATATCCGGCGGGCAGCGCCGGTCCGGAGGGCGCGGATAATTTGTTGTGGCGCAGCGGCCGCCAATGGCGGCCGATCACCTGAGGGCAGCAGCTTAATGACCCGCCCAATTATCGTCGCCCCGTCGATCCTGTCGGCCGATTTCGGCCGGCTCGCCGACGAGGTCCGTGCCGTCGACGCGGCGGGGGCCGACTGGATCCATGTCGACGTGATGGATGGGCGCTTTGTGCCGAACATCACGATCGGGCCGGTTGTCGTCGAAGCCGTACGCAAGGCGACGGCGAAGCCCGTCGACGTGCATCTGATGATCGTCGAGCCCGAGCGCTACCTCGACGACTTCGCCCGAGCCGGCGCCGATCATCTGCTCGTCCACTGCGAGCCGAGCTCGACGGTCCATCTGCACCGTACTCTGGCTCACATCCGCGACCTCGGAAAAACCGCCGGGGTGGTGCTGAACCCGGCAACCCCGCTGTCGCTGATCGAGTATGTGCTGGATCTCTGTGGGATTGTGCTGGTCATGACCGTCAATCCGGGCTTTGGCGGGCAGCAATTCCTGCCAGAGATGCTGGCGAAGATCCGCGCGTTGCGGTGCCTGTGCGACGAGCGCGGCCTCGATCCCGTGATCGAGGTGGATGGTGGATTGGGCGGCGAAAACGCCTGGCAAGTGCACGAGGCCGGCGCCACCGCCATCGTCGCCGGCTCCCACATATTCCACGCGCCGGACTACGCCCGCGCAATCGCGGCCATTCGCAATTCGGACTCATGCGCGTCGATCGTGATCAGCTGAAGCGCGCCGCGGCTTTGCGTGCGATCGAGGAGGTTGGGGACGGAATGGTCGTCGGGCTCGGCACGGGCTCGACCGCCGCCTTTGTCGTCGAAGGGCTTGCCGCGCGTCTCGCCGATGGACTCCGGGTGGTCGGCATCCCGACATCCGAGCGAACGGCGGCCCACGCCCGTCGGCTCGGGATCCCGATCGCGACGTTCGCAGAACACCAGCGCCTAGATATAACGATAGACGGCGCCGACGAGGTTCAGCTCGAAACCCTCGACCTGATCAAGGGTCTGGGTGGCGCGCTGTTGCGCGAAAAGATCGTCGCGGCGGCGAGCGACCGTCTGGTCATCGTCGTCGATCAAGAAAAACTGGTCGAGCGGCTCGGCGAGCACACCCCAGTGCCAGTCGAGGTTGCACAATTCGGCTGGCAGGCTACTGCTGTTGCGCTTGCCAAGCTCGGCTGTGCTCCCGAGCGGCGCTACATGATCGGCGAACAGCCTTACGTGACCGATGGGGGCAACTATATTCTCGACTGCCGATTTGGACCGCTCGCCGATCCGGCTGCCATCGAGCAACAAATCGCGATGACGGTCGGCACGGTCGAGAGCGGCCTCTTCGTCGGCCGGACCGCGATTGCGGTCGTGGCCTCGATGACGGGTGTCGAAGTGCTGACCCCGCCCGTCAGGGAACGGGCCTGAGAAGAATTACCCCAGCTTGGCAAGCCTCAAAATCGGAGGCCGCCCATGGTGGGCGGCTTCCGAACCCGGTGGGATGGGTCAGCGTCCGTATCCCCTTTTGTAGGCTCGAGGCGGCGTCGACGAGCCGACGTAAGGCTCGTCCTGATTGAAGCTCGCCAGACAATTGTCATGGAGTTGCGGATCGGTGATCGGACCGCACTCCTTGCGCATCCGCGCCTCGCGAACGCCGCGGCGTGTGTCCAATAGACGATCGTAACGCTCGCTTTCGATTACATTCTGCCGAGCGGACCAGGACGGCGACACATCGCCCGGGTTGGTCTGCGGACCATTGGTTACCACCGTTGGCGGGGTCCCCGCATATTGCGCGTGGGCAGCCGGCACGGCTGAAATCGTCATCAGGCAAGCCGCTGCAAAAGCCAAACTGGAAGTCTTTAGGATCATGACCGTCGTCTCCTCGCAATTGTAGTCAGCGAGCCAAACAAGGAAGACACCGCTTCAGTTCCGCTACCTTTCTTGGATCCGTTGCGCCGCTCCGGCCATGAGACCCCGAAATCGCGCGTCGTGCGGTCCCTTCTGCGGCGAGCAAGATTGGCAAAATTGTGGTGACGCAATTTGACCCCGTTTAGCGTTAATATATCGAGGGCGAGCTCGAAAGAGTTGGGCCGTCGTTTGAGTTGCTCTAATCGAGGGAGGCCGGAATGGGACGGTTGGTCATCGCGTCGAACCGTGTCGGATCGTCGCTCTTGGGCAACGAAGGTGGCCTCGCGACCGCGATGCTGGCAGCCTTCGATCAGCGCGAGGTGGTCTGGTTCGGTTGGAGCGGCGAGGTCACGGACGAGCCGTCGGGCCCGACGCGCGTCCACCGCGAGCGAAGGCTCACCCGCATGCTCGTCGATCTGGAACGCTCCGACTACGAGGGTTATTATCTCGAATTCGCCAATAGCGTGCTCTGGCCGGTATTCCACTATCGTGTGAACCTCGCAGAGTACGGTCGAGAGCGATGGGCGGCCTACGGTCGGGTCAACGAGATGTTCGCCGAACGTCTCGCCCCAGCTCTCAAGCCCGACGACATTCTGTGGGTTCACGACTATCACATGATACCGCTCGGCGCGGCACTGCGTCGGCTGGGTGTCGACAACCCAATCGGGTTCTTCCTGCATATCCCCTTCCCGGCGCCCGAGGTGCTCTCGACGCTGCCGGTGCACGAGGCGTTGGTGCGCGCGCTGTTTGCTTATGATCTCGTCGGCTTTCAGACGGAAAGCGACCTGCAGGCCTTCAGGGATTATGTCGAGCGGGAAGCCGGCGGCTGGGCCGGCGACAATCGGACAATGCACGCGTACGGGACCAGCGTCCGCGCCGCGAGCTTTCCGATCAGCATTGATACGCGGCTCGTCGCTGCCCGGGCAACGCGTGCGGCGAGCACTCGCCAGGCGGCGCGGTTGCGCGAGAGTCTCTCGGACCGGCGGCTCGTCATTGGTGTCGACCGCCTCGATTACACCAAGGGCTTGGTACACCGCTTCGACGCAGTGGAACGGTTGCTCGAGGCCAATCCTCAATATCGCCGCGCCATCGTGGTGCTGCAGATCGCGCAGCCGTCACGCGAGGATGTGTTGGAGTACCAGCGAATTCGCGCCGAGCTCGACGCCCGCATCGGCCGCATCAATGGCCGCTTCGGTGAGCCCGATTATCATCCGGTGCGCTACGTCAACCGCAGCTTCAGGCAAGAGACGCTGTTCGGTTTCTACCGGGCGAGCCGGGTGGCGATGGTAACACCGTTGCGCGACGGCATGAACCTCGTCGCCAAGGAGTTCGTCGCAAGCCAAAACCCCGACGATCCGGGCGTTTTGGTGCTGTCGCGCTTTGCCGGCGCGGCACGCGAACTGGACACCGCGCTGATCGTCAACCCGTTCGACGTCGATCAGATCACCGATGCGCTCGATCAGGCGCTCGCCATGCCGCTCGAGGAGCGCCGCGCACGCTACGAGACGATGATGGCGCAGCTCGTCGAGCACGACGTCCATGCCTGGCGCGATGCATTCCTCGACGCCTTGCAGCAACGCGATGGCGTGTTCGCGGCGAGCCCGCCGATGGCAGCCGAGTGAGCGATGTACGACGGCGTCATCACGGAGAAGCCCGCTATGCGCCTGGGCGCACCGCCGACGTTGCATCGCGATCACGCGCTGTTTCTCGATTTCGATGGAACGCTTGTCGAGATTGCTGCATCACCCCAACTGGTGCAGGTGCCGGCGAAGTTGCCGGGTCTGTTGGGTGAGCTGGCTGACCAGCTCGAAGGTGCCGTAGCGGTGGTCAGTGGCCGGCCGCTCGCTGAGCTTACCCGCATGCTCGCGCCCTTTGCGGGTGCGATGGCGGGGCAGCACGGGATCGAGCGCCGCCGCAGCGACGGAAGCACGATCCGCGGCGCGACCCGGCCGGAACTCGAGCAGATCCGCCCGGAGATCGCGGGCTTCGCGGCGCGGCATGACGGGGTAATCCTCGAAGACAAAGGCGGCAGCCTCGCCCTCCATTATCGACAGGCCCCGCCGCTCGAGGCGGAGTGCTGCACGCTCCTGCGGCGGGCTGCGTGCGCGAGCGGCGGCGCGCTCGAGGCAGTCCCCGGTAAGATGGTAATCGAGCTGGTGCCTCGATCAGGCGGTAAGGGTCGAGCGATCACGGAATTTCTCGCCGAGGCGCCGTTCCACGGCCGCGTGCCGATGTTCATCGGCGACGATACCACCGACGAGGATGGCTTTGCCGCGGTCAATCGGCTGGGCGGAATCTCGGTACGCGTCGGAGACGGCGTCACCATTGCACGCCATTATCTGACAACGGTCGACGATGTGTTGTCGTGGCTGGCTCGAGGTCTCGCCCGATAGCGCGGATGCTTCCCCGAGCGCCTCCCAGCCTGCACCAACCCCTGTCACGTGTGCTCGGGTTCGGACCGCTCGGCGGCGGCGCGGGGGTAATCGCACAGCGCAATGCTCACAATAGGGGATCGGGAAGGTTTCGGCGGCGACAGGCGGCGAGCAGGGTGTTACGCAACAAGCAGGCGACGGTCATCGGGCCCACTCCGCCCGGCACCGGCGTGATCGCGCCGGCGAGGGCGCCAACAGAAGCATAATCGACGTCGCCGACGACTCGCGTTCTGCCGTCTGGCCAGGCGACCGGGTTAATCCCAACATCGATCACCGTCGTGCCGGGCCTGATCCAGTCGGCCTTGACCGCCCTCGGCCGGCCGATCGCCGCGACCACGATATCGGCGCGCCGGCAGATCGCCGCCGCATCGCGGCTCTTCGAGTGGACCATCGTCACCGTGCAATCTGCCGCAAGAAGCAGCGCCGTCATTGGCTTTCCGACCAGGTTCGATCGCCCGAGCACGACCGCCTCGGCGCCTGAGAGATCGTCATGCACCGTGCGAAGCAGGATCAGGCAGCCTTGCGGCGTGCAGGGCACGAGGCCGCGGAGCCCTGTCCACAGCCGACCCACATTGACCGGGTGAAAGCCGTCGACATCCTTGGCAGGATCGATGGCGGCGATAACGCGGTGGGCATCGATGTGGCGCGGCAATGGAAGTTGAACCAGC
>DATEQL010000180.1:0-9255 GCA_035272665.1 Allostellaceae bacterium | reverse complement strand
GAATGCCAGGAATGGTACATCTGCATCGGCCGCTGGGTCAGCGCGTGTAGCGGGAAGGTCGCGCGATCTGTCTGTGCTTCCTCGAACGGCATGTACCAAAACGGCAGCGGATCGAAATAGGTGGCGATCCGTTCGCGATGGGTCTCGGGCGGAACAACCGTGCCATGCCCGTGGGCGGCAAGGCGAAAGCGTTGCAGCGGCTCGACATAGAGCTGTAGCACGATGGGCTCGGCCGCATCGATCAAACCCATCGCCATGGCGGTTTCGAGATAGGCCTTGTTGGCGTGCTTGAAGTACCGCTGGTCCTCGGGCAGCTCGTGCTTCCAAAAACAGCCGTTCGCGACATAACGCTCGAGTTGGCGGGGGTTAGGCGCCCCACGGCCCGCCTGCTCGCCCTCGGCACCGCGCCACCCGCCGAGCGGCCCGACACCCGGCCGGCGTTCGTGATTGACGATGTAATCGGGGTAGCCTCCCGGAAAGCGGGGTTCGCCATCCGGTGTGACAAAGCCGGGCAATCCGAGGCGAGCGCCGATATCGATCAGCACGTTCTGGAACGGGCGAACATCGCGGTCCGGTGCGACGATCGGCTGGCGGATGGCATCGGCGGGACCCTCGACAGAGCCGATCGGGCGGTCGAGCAGCGAAATGCAATCCCAGCGCTCGAGATAGGTGGTGTCCGGCAGAACGAGGTCGGCATAGGCAACCATCTCGGCGTAATAGGCATCCGAATAAATGATCCGCGGGATCCGGTAGGCACCGGTCGCCGGATCCTTGTCGGTCAGCATCCGCAAGGTCTCGGCGGTGTTCATCGCCGAGTTCCAGGCCATATTGGCCATGTACATGAAGAGGGTATCGATCGGATACGGGTCGCCCTTCCACGCGTTGGCGATAACCATCTGCATCATGCCGTGCGCGGCGATCGGTGCGTCCCAGGAGAACGCCTTGTCGATGCGGACCGGCCGGCCTTCGCCGTCGATGATCAGATCCTCGGGCGACAGCGGATAGCCAAGGGGGATGCCCGGTAGCGGCTTGCCCGGGATGATTTGGTCGGGCTTGCCCGCCGGCTTCGGCCCGGGAGGGCACGGCTTGGGATGAGGCGACTTGAAGCGCCATCCGCCCGGTACGTCAATCGTGCCGAGGAGCAGCTGCAGCAAATGCAGCGCGCGACAGGTCTGGAACCCGTTCGAATGGGCAGAAATCCCCCGCATCGCGTGCAGCGAGACAGGGCGGCCGCGCATCGATTCATGGCGGCGTCCGGCCCAGTCGGTCCATGGCACGGGGAGCTCGATTTCCTCCTCGAACGCGGCGCGCGCAAGTTCTGCGGCCAGCCGCCGGATCGTCTCGGCCGGAATGCCGCAAGTCTCAGCAACGGCCTCCGGCGCGTAGCAGGGGTCGAGATAGCGCCCGGCCACGAGCTGAAATACCGGGACGGCGCGTCGGCCATCGGCCAACAAGGCTTCCCCGACCAGGCGCGCCGATACCTTCGTCGCCTTATGGCTCGCGAGCGCTCCTGACCGCTCAAGCACGAGCGGTTCACCCGCCTCGTTGCGCACAAAGAGCCCGTCGTCGGCCGCTCCCGGCGCTTGGATCACCAGCCAGGCGGCATTGGTGTAGCGCGCCAAATAATCGAGATCAATCCGATCGCCTTTGAGCAATTCGTAGATCAGCGCCAACACAAAGAGCCCGTCGGTTCCCGGCCTGATCCCGATCCATTCGTCAGCGATCGCGGAATAGCCGGTGCGCACCGGATTGACGGACACGAATTTGACGCCGCGGCGGCGTAGGCCCGACAGGGCAATCTTGATCGGGTTCGAATCATGGTCCTCGGCGACGCCGAACATCATGAAGAAGCGCGTGTGCGCCCAATCAGGCTCGCCGAACTCCCAAAAGCTGCCGCCGAGGGTGTACATCCCGGCAGCTGCCATATTGACCGAGCAGAACCCGCCATGTGCGGCGAAATTCGGCGTTCCGAACTGAGCCGCCCAATACCCCGTCAGTGACTGGCTCTGATCGCGACCGGTGAAGAAGGCGAGTTTCTTCGGGTCTGCGCCGCGGATCGCCGACAGCCACCCGACCGCGGTTGTGAGCGCTTCCTCCCATTCGATTTCGCGAAACTCACCGGAGCCGCGCTCGCCGACCCGTTTGAGCGGCTTTCTCAGCTTTGCCGGCGAGTGCTGCTGCATGATGCCGGACGCGCCCTTGCCACAGATCACGCCGCGATTGACCGGATGGTCGCGGTTGCCTTCGATGTAGCGGATGCTGCCGCCCTTGAGATGAACTTTGATCCCGCAGCGACAAGCGCACATGTAGCAGGTCGTGCATTTGACCTCGTCGGATACCGTGGGCGAGGTATCGACCTTCTCGCGCGGCGAGAAATAATCGCGCATGCGATCGGCGAAGCTCATCTTGTCCCCTTCGATTTATTCATCTGAGCGGTACTCATTGCTTGCTCCTTCCCTTCTCACCCCCAAAGAGCCAGGAGTTTCGCAAGGGTTCCAGCATCAATCAGGGTTGCCGGATGGCCCCTTATCCTCCGGGAGAAGTCCCGCCTCACGATAGAACCGCTTGGCCCCCGGATGTAGCGGCACGGCAAGGCCGTCGAGCGCGTCCTCGAGCCGCACACGCTTCCCGATCGGGTCATGCGCATCCAATAGGCGCTGCGTGGCCTCATTCCACAGCGCCTTGGTGATAGAATAGATCAAATCGTCGGAAGCATCGGCGGAAACCACCCAGAGCGCGTAAAAGCCAATAGTCGGTGTCGCGACACTGACCCCCGGGTAAGTATCGGCGGGAATCACCGAACGGTCGTAAGATCCGTATTTTTCCTGCATTCTCGACACCACGTCATCGGGGATCGGAATGAGACGAATGGGGGTCGTCGCCGCGACTGCGCGAACCGCTGGGATTGGCACCCCGCCGATCAGAAAAAAACCTTCGATGGTGCCGTCCGAAAGGTCCGTGGCGGCTGTACCCGAGCGAAGGTATTCGGGCGAGAGGTCCTTTTCTGAGAACCCGCTTGCGGCGAGTACGATGCGGGCATCGACGAGGGTTCCCGAGCCGGTCTGGCCCAACGAGATGCGCCGACCTCTTAGATCGGCCAATGTTTGGATCGGGCCGGCAGCGGGCACGACCAAGTGGAGGCTTTCGGGAAACAGGCTCGCGATGGCCCGCAATTTTTTGAGCGGTCCTTCCCCCGTGAAGATACCGGTACCGGCATAGGCCCAACTGACGACATCCGATTGAGCAATCCCGGACTCAATTTGGTCGGAAGCGACCATACGAAGGTTTTCGACCGAGCCTTGGGTAGCCTGCGCTACCGCGACCAGTCCCGAGACACCGCAGCTGCCGCCCTCCTCGCAAGGGAGCGAGCCGGCCGGCTTGGAAATGGCGCTCGCGAGCACCCCGCCAATTTCGAAGAAGCTGCCCGCGGTAGCGGCAGCTCCGATGCGGAAGAACTGGGTTTCTTGCGGGCTCGCCGGCGCAGTTGGCCACAGGAGACCGAGAACGACAAGGGCGACCCCGCCTCTGCCGCCAAAATGAAGACCGAACATAAAAGACATCGTCTCGCCGGGTGAGACCGCAATTTTTGACGACAACACGGATTTTCTCGGATTGCAACACCGCGCTTTCCGCTTTGAGAATTCCGATCGCGTAGAGCGCGAGGATGCCCGATAGGGCGCTCCACGGCGTCTTCGTACCGTACTAAGTCGTTCTCGGCGCGCCCGTTTGCGCCCCGGATGTGCCGAGAGGGTCGCGATCAAGGAGCTTCTGGACAACGACACCGATGACTGCGCCTCCGTAGCGGTCGAGCTTGCTGGTGCCGATCCCAGGAATGTTGGCGAGAGCCTCCAGCGAGGTGGGGCGGCGGCGCGCCACCTCGATCAGCGTCGAATCGTGAAAAATGACATAGGGCGGCAGTTCCTGTTGCCGCGCTTCCGCCGAGCGCCACGCCCGCAACGCCTCCCAAACCGCCTGCCCCGCGGGGTCAAGTTCGATCGCCGCGACTTTCCGATCCGGCTTGGGGCTTTGCCTTGTCTTGCCGCGCGGATCAAGGCGAAAGCGGACCGTTCTTGTTCCACGCAGGATTTCAGCTGCGCCCGGCGCGAGCGAAAGGCCGCCATGGCCGGCGAGATCGGGCAAGACGAAGCCTTGCGCCACTAGCTGGCGAATGACCGAAAGCCACCCGCGGCGATCGAGCTCGTCACCGACGCCAAATGTCTTGAGCCGATTATGCCGCAGCCTGACGACCCGCTCGGTCTCGTGGCCGAGCAGGATATCGACCAGGTGATGCGCGCCGAAACGTTGACCCGTTCGGTAGACCGCCGACAGCGCTTTTTGGGCTGCGATGGTTCCGTCCCAGCTCGGGACCGGCGTGCGGCAATTGTCGCAATTGCCGCACGGCGGGTGATCGACTTCGCCGAAATAGCCGAGCAGGGCCTGCCGCCGGCACGAAACCGTTTCGCAGTAGCCGATCAGCGCCTCGACTTTCTGCCGTTCGATGCGGCGCTGCTGGGGTGCCGCCTCACCGCCTTCGAGCAGCCGCAGCAAATTCATTACATCGGCGATCCCGTACGACATCCATGCATCAGCAGGGAGCCCATCGCGTCCCGCGCGGCCCGTCTCCTGGTAGTAAGCCTCGAGATTTTTTGGCGCGTCGAGATGGGCGACAAAGCGTACATTCGGCTTGTCGATCCCCATACCAAAGGCAATGGTTGCAACAATTACGACGCCGTCGTCTCTCAGAAAACGCTCTTGGTTACGCTCACGCGTCGCAGCGTCGAGACCAGCGTGATAGGGGAGGGCTTGGCATCCGCGTGCCCCGAGCCACGCAGCAGTATCCTCGACCGCCCTCCGCGTGAAGCAGTAGACGATCCCAGCATCATCGGAATGATCGTCGCAGAGAAAACGCCAAAGTTGTTCTAATGCGTTGTTTTTAGGGACAATCCGGTAGAACAAGTTCGGCCGATCATAGCCGGCGGCGAAGACTTGGGCCCCGGCGAGCCGAAGCTGAGCGACGATGTCGCGCCGTGTGGGAGTGTCCGCGGTCGCAGTAAGCGCCAGAAGCGGCACACCCGAAAAGCGCTCTTTGAGAAGCGAAAGCTGCTGATACTCGGGACGGAAATCATGACCCCATTGCGATATGCAATGCGCCTCATCGACAGCAAAGAGGGAGATGCGGCCGCGTGATAGCAGCTCGAGGCAGCGCGGTGTGATCAGCCTTTCGGGCGAGACATACAGAAGGTCCAGGGCGGCGTCGCGAACCGCGTGCTCGATCCGCACAGCTTCGTCCCGCGACAAGCGCGAATTCAGCGCCGCGGCGCGAACTCCTACTTGGAGCAGTGCGTCGACTTGGTCCTTCATCAAGGCGATTAGCGGCGAGACGACGACACCCAAACCGGGTCGCAACAGCGCCGGAACCTGGTAGCACAGCGACTTCCCGCCGCCGGTCGGCATTAGGACGACCGCGTCGCCGCCAGCGATCACGTGCTCGATGATCGCAAGCTGCTGACCCCGAAAACTGTCGAAACCAAAGACCTCGCGCAACACTCCAAGCGGTGTGAGTTCGCTAATCCCGCGACCCTCGACAGGCGAACACGGCACCCTCTAGGCCTTCCCGCGGAAGCGCTCGGGCGGACGAGACCGGTCTACTCTGCGGGCGAACCACCTGCCTACCCAAGCGTTCAAGGCAGAACGGACCTGCGCAAAGCGATCTCTCGGCCCATTCCGATGGCGACGACCTGACCCTTGCAAAGGGAATTTCAACTGATCACCTTCAGGTTGGATGCGCCGCCGCGAAACACGATGACTGACCTCGCCGGAGCTAGCGGAACGGCGGATCGACCGTGGGTGTTTTCGTCCCGCTGTGCCACGCCCATCATAACGGATCCGGAAGCGAGGTAACGTGGCTATCCATCATACATTTTGGGACCGCGCGAGGCGGTTGCCGGCGGAGTGCACGATAACGCTCGGGGTCGGCCTGTTCGGCCTTGGGCTTTGCTCCCTGCAAGCTCTTGCGGTCGAGCCCGGAGCGGAGCCGTCGATGGTGGGTCCGACGGCGACCGAGCCCAGCGGGGAATTGCCGAACGCGAGCCCGTTGGTCGGCGATCCCGAACTCAGGGCTCAGCTCGATCCCGCCGCGAAACTAACGGTGGCGGGTGAAAGGATGCATGACCAGTTGTTGCGGCGCTTCTACACCGCACACGGCTACCAACCGGTTTGGGTGAACCACCCGGCGGAGGCGAGTCGCCTATGGAATGCGGTCCTTCGCGCCGGCGACCAGGGCCTCGACCCGAGCTCGTTCCACAGCACCGTGCTCACCGCGCGTGGGACAGCGCTGTCCCCAATAGAGCGCGACCTGCTCCTGTCCGATTCATTTCTCGCCTATGCTGACGCGCTGTCGCGTGGCGCAATGCCGATCGAGGATCGCGCCGATGACGAGGATCTGACACCGCAGCCGGTCGACATCGTCGCCGTGCTCGACGCCGCGATTGCCAGTCCGGATCCGGCGAAGGTGCTCGAGGCACTTGCCCCTTCCTCTTTCGAATACGCGACGATGCGGCGAGCCTATGTGGAATACCGCGGTGTCGTCGAGTCCGGGAGCCTGACCCATATCGCGGGCGCGCAGAACAAACCCAGGTTGGCGGAGCGTCGCGTGACAGCCGAAAGGCGCGCCCGGCAGCTGGCGGTTAATCTGGAGCGGCTGCGCTGGCTGCCTCGGCTCACTCCGCCCGACCGCGTCGTAGTGAATGCCACGATTGCCCGGCTTCAACTGTTCCACGACAACCGACCGGTTTTCACGACGCGCGTCGTCGTCGGCGAGAGCGACAAGCAGACCCCGGAGTTCGTGTCGGCGATAAACGACGTCCTGTTCAACCCGCCTTGGAACATCCCCCGCTCGATCGTGCAGAAGGAGATTTTGCCGAACCTGGCGGCTGATCCTGATTATCTGAGCCACCATCACATGAGATTTCGCAGCGGCGGATCCATTCAGCAAGAGGCGGGGCCCTATAGCGCGCTCGGACGGCTCAAATTCGAGATGACCGACCGATACGACGTCTATCTGCACGATACGCCGTTGAAATCTTTGTTCCAATCTGCCGCACGTATGATGAGCCACGGGTGTGTGCGGGTTGAGAACCCACGGATACTCGCGCAACTCCTGCTCGAACAAAGCCCCGAGGCGATCGACAAAGGGATCGATCTAGGTCGTACCAATCGGCGGTCTTTGCCGGCCCCGGTTCCGATTTTCATCGTGTACCAGACGGCTTACGTCGAATCGGATGGGTCGATCCGGTTCGGCTCCGACCCATACGAGCGGGACGACGAGATTTGGCAGCACTTGACACGCAGCCAACAACCGCCGCTTGCTCAGGACGCGACGGTTAGCCAACGGAAAGGGTGATCTATTAAGCGCTAGTTCAACCGCTGCTTGGGATGTAGTAGTGAATACCGGCCGGACGGGTTAATTTCGGCCTATTGAGGCTTGTCTACCCAGTTAACAGCTGCTATGGCCCTCTCGGGGAACTGGGGGAGTTAGCCATTGCACGTGTCTTCCTTGCTGAGCCGCCGCCGGCTTCTCGGTGCCGCGGTTGCCGCCGCCGCTGTCGGCCTCGTGGATCCGGCGCCGGCAGTTTCTTTCGCTCCGCGATCGGTTTCGCTATACAACGTCCATACCGGTGAATGGCTGCGGACGGTTTATTGGGCTGACGGTCACTACATTCGGGAGGCGGTCAGGGACATCAACTGGATCTTGCGGGACCACCATTCCGACGAGATCCGGGCGATGGATGCCGGCGTCCTAGACCTGCTCGGGATGTTGCGCGATCGCCTCGACACGCACGATCCTTTCCTGGTGGTTTGCGGCTATCGCTCGCCTACCACCAACAAAAAACTCTACCTGCATCACGAAGGCGCGGCGAAAAACAGCTACCATATCAAAGGAATGGCCGTCGATCTGCGGTCAGAGCGGCGGGACCTGGGGCAAATCCGCGATGCGGCGCTGAGCCTTCGGTGCGGCGGCGTGGGTTACTATCCGCGCTCCGACTTCGTCCACGTCGATTGCGGGCCGATACGTCGCTGGTAGGCCGATAGTGCACGGCTCCGTCGCGATCAGTGAGGTCCGCGCCGTAACACATCGACCCGTAGCGGCAGCGGCGTGCCGAGCCAAGCCGCAAACCGGGTATGGTCGGCGACGCTGTCGTCAGTAAGCGGGTGCACTAGAACATCCAGCCCCTCTCGGTTGAGCATCAGCCAGGACACCAGTCCCGAGAACTGCTCACCCGCGAAGGCCACCTGATACATCGCCACGGGATGCGGTCCGACCGGCTCGTCGTGCCAGTTGCCGAGCCGAGCCTGGAAACGGTCGCCGATCGCCGTGCGCACACGCTCGGCGATCGCCCGGGTCTCGGGAGCGTAATACACGTGGGCGTGATACCCCTTGATGGGGTCGGGATCGGCGGGAGCGTCAGCCATGCTCTTCTCCTTTAATGATTGAATCCGCCTCCTCGGGCGCGGTCGTTGCGCCGGGACCGAGGGCGCGCTGCATCAAGACGATATCGACCCAGCTGCCGAATTTGAAGCCGACCGCCGGCAAGGTGCCGATCCGGATGAATCCCAGCGCCGCGTGCAGGCGAATCGACGGCCACGTATCGCTGCCACCGATGACCCCGATCATCCGCCGGTAGCCGAGTTCGGTGCAGCGGTCGAGCAGGGTTGCGAGGAGGGCTCGGCCGAGGCCGCGCCCGACCTCCGCGTTATCGATGTAGATCGAGTCCTCGAGCGTGAACCGATAGGCCGAGCGCGACCGGTAAGGTGCGGCATAACAGTAGCCGAGCACATGCCCCGATCGCTCGGCGACCAGATAGGGTAGGCCGCAGGCTAGGATGTTGCGCCGGCGGGCTGCGATCTCGTCGGGCTCGGGTGGAATCTCCTCGAAGGAGGCGAGCCCGTGGAGAACATGGTGACGGTAGATCGCCGCGATTTCGGCGATGTCTCCCTCGCGCGAGGGACGAATCATCACGCCGCAGCCGCTCATTCCGGGTCGTACGAGGGGTGCGGAATTACATGACGCGAACCGGCTTGCCGTCGAGAAAGGCGCCGACATTCTCGACGATCTGCGGGTAGGAGCTGCGATAGTTCTCCTCGGTCACGTAGCCGATATGCGGGGTCAGGATCACGTTCGGCGCCGTGCGCAGCGGATGGTCGATCGGCAACGGCTCCTTATCGTAGACATCGAACCCGGCATAGGCGAGGCGA
>DATEQL010000179.1:0-2548 GCA_035272665.1 Allostellaceae bacterium | reverse complement strand
TCCCAACCTCGCCGAGGCGCCGAGCGTGACCGCCAAGAAGTTCTGGTACGACACCGTGTGCTACGGCTCAAAGGCGGCTTTTACCTGTGCCCTCGAGGCCTTTGGCGCCGAGCACCTGGTGACCGGCAGCGACTATCCGGTATTGCAGGATTACGAGGCCTACAAGGAGACGTTCGCCTATATCGAGCGCCTGGGGTTGCCAAAGGCCGATACCGACAAGATCCTGCACCACAACGCGCAGGCGCTGTTCGGCTTCCGCCACTAAACCCTGAGCACCCGATGCCCTTGATGCGCCAGGGGGTGAGGGGCTCCTCGTTTTCAACGCCGAGACACCGAGCACGACGAGATTGCTTCGGCGCCGTGCGCCTCGCAATGACAGCGCTGTTCATCGCGAGCGGAGCGAAGCAATCTTGTCTGGGCATCCTAGTCCAAGTGTGGGCCGTGGCGCGGGCCAGGGCCAGGCATGCACACGGCGGCGCTGCGTTCGGCCGAGCACCGTTTCTCCGTCCCGACCTGGCAATCCACGGGCGCGGCGCGCGCACAGCGCCATGCTGACGCCAGTGGGAGCACCTGCCAAAAACACAGTTGCTCGGGCCGCCAAGCGCTCGTCGGGTCGGAGATTGCTTCCCCGCGGGTCAAGCCCGTGGGTCCTCACAATGACAGCGCTAATCTGGTCGATATCTGCTCTCTAAGTCGCCAGGTAGCCGCCATCGACCCAGAGCTCGGCACCGGTGATGTAGGAGGCCTCGTCCGAGGCGAGGAACAGCACGGCGTTGGCGACCTCCTCGACGCGGCCGGCGCGGCCCATCGGCACCTGGCGGAGCATCCGGGCGCGGACCTCAGGGTCGGCCGTGCGCCCCGACGAACGCATCGGCGGCATCAGCCCGGGATGGACCGAGTTGACCCGGATGTTGTCCGCACCGTGCTGCACCGCCGCCGCCTTGGTCAAGGTGCGGACAGCACCTTTCGAGGCGTTGTAGCCGACGTGGACATGATGCTGGCCGGTGATGCCGGAAATCGAAGAGATGTTGACGATCGACCCGCCGCCCGCGGCCTTCATGACCGGGATCGCGAACTTCATGCCGAGAAAAACGCCGCGTGCGTTGACCGCCATCAACCGGTCCCAGGCGGCGGTGTCGAACAGATCGTCGACCGCGCTGCCCGAGAGCCCGGCATCGTTGACGAGAATGTCGAGCTTCTTGAACTCGGCGAGCGTTGTGTCGACCGCCGCCTTCCATTCCGCCTCGCTGGTCACGTCGAGGTGGCGAAAAATCGCCGCACCGTTCGCCTTTGTTATGTCGGCGACGACCTGCTTGCCCTCTTCCTCCAGTAGGTCGGCGACGACGACCTTGGCGCCCTCGCGGGCAAAAATGCGCGCCATGCTGGCGCCCATCCCGGACGCGCCGCCGGTGATCAGCGCAACCTTGTCTTCTAATCTCATTGACCTTCCTCCCTCCGAAACGCAGCTCGAACCGAGCCCCCTCCCGCGCGCGGGTCGCGCGCGGGGCAGGGTTAGGGTAGGGGCTAGACGACGGCGATCTGCCGCCGCAACTCGCCGGTAAACAAGCTCTTTGGGATCATCGCGTGGACCCCGCGCACGATATCGACCACCTGCGTCACCCGAAAGCTCACCGCGATGCTACATAAGGCGTAGGCGTCGTGCGGCGTCAGCTTCGCGCGCGTCGACAGAAACTCGATCGCGTTGCGCGCGGCGATGGTCATCGCGGTGTTGAGATCCTTGTCGAGACCCACGGTAATCCAATGGGTCGCCGTCTCGGCGACCGGCCATTGAAAATTCTTTCGTTTGTGCAATACGACCCGGATCAGCACCTCTTGCATCGAAGTCTCGAGCGCGGTCAAACTAATCTCGCCGTCGCCCTGCACGGCATGCGAGTCGCCGGTGAAGATCAGAGCGCCCGGCTTCCATACCGGCAGGTAGAGGATCGAGCCTTCGGTCAGCTCGCGCAGGTCGAGATTGCCGCCATGCGGGCCGGGCGGCACCGAGCTCGTCACCCCCGGGCTCAGCAGCGGGAAAAACCCGCCTGGCGGCGCCACCCCCAACGTCCCCTGAAACGGCGTCAGCGGGATGGTGATGTCGGGGGCGAACTTGCCCTCCATCGTGGTCAAGTCGAGATCGACCTACTTGATCTGTCCCTGCGAGAAATCCTGCGGTAGCAGGCCTGTGCTCAATGCGGCCGGGTTATTGAAGACGGCACCCCAGGTGACAGGGTGCAGCCGCCGATAGCGGATCTCGACCACGTCGCCCGGTTCGGCGTCTTTGACGGCGACCGGGCCGATGATCGAATGCGGCCCGCGCCCGGGATTGCTCGTGCGCAGCTCCGCCAGGCGGCCGATCGGCACCCCGGGTTGCAATTCGTTCATGAAATGCGACCAGGTATTCGGAAAACTGATCGAATCTCCGGACTCGATCGTCACGATCGGCGGCAAGTTCGCATCGAAGACCCCCAGCCGTACCGTCTCCTTGCTTGACTCCACGATATGGGTGCGTCCGTTGCCGCCCGTCGCGGCGGCAGTGGTTGTATTCCCG
>DATEQL010000178.1:0-3382 GCA_035272665.1 Allostellaceae bacterium | reverse complement strand
CGAGCCCGACGGATGTGGCAAGACGGTTCAGCGCGAGCAAGCCGACGAAAGCCGCGGCGTTGATGGCGAAAATTCGGCCTTGGATTGCCGCGGTATAAATTTCCGTCCCGCCGAGCAATGTCGCCGAGACCGCGAATAATGCCGCCTCGTAGACGGCGAACGCGATCAGAAACGTCGCCGTAACGGTGAACGCACGACGTGCATCCACGAGGCGGCCGGCGATCCACTGGCTGGCCCATGTTGCAAGGACGGCCACCGCGCCGAGCACCACACCCCAGTGCTCGCGGTCCAGGGATAGTGGAGCACAGTGAAACCTACGAGCTGGTTCGCCAGCCACACCGGCAGGATCAAAAGCAAAGCATCGCGACGTGGCAAGCTCAGCGCCGCGGCAGCGGCGAATGCCGCCAATGGCACAGCACAGGCGAGACCCAGGCTGAAGGCAACGCTGGCCGCGACCAGCAACACCAACCAGAGCGGGCGACGCCAGTCTCGAGGCCCCGAGGGGACGCCAATTGACTGACCGACCGGGCGATCAAGAGCGGGCTGTTTCATCATCTTTCTCCTTGTTCTATCCGTGACTGAACCCGCGGCCGGAGCGGTCGAGCGGGTCCGGATCGGTCAGGCCGAGCCAGCGCGCCCGAAGCCGATCCCAGAGATCGAGGCGTGACCAATCGGGAGTTTTCAGAATCTTGTCGGTGTCGGGCGCCAAGAAGGGGTTCGGGAGCAAAATTGTCGTCTGCTGCTCTTCGTGACCGTTGAAGAGGCGCAGCCCCCAGGAGACCGGCGCGCCGGATTTGTCGAGCCGCCGATAAAGCTCCGCTCGCGCCGTCCGGCGATGGCGGGCGAGCGCCTCGGGTGCGGGGTTGTTCGGCGGCCCCTTGTGCGGACCGATGCAGAGGTGGAAATGCGAGATGCCGAAGGCCACCGTGAGATAGCCGTCCAGCATGCCGACATGGGTCGGTGCGTGCGGCGCACGGATCTCCCAGGCGGCCCCCTGGATCAGCGGGCCAAAGGTGATTTTGTCCCAATGCCGCTCGAAAAGATCCCGGAGCAACTCTTCCAGGCTGGCCTCGTCTGTCGGCAACGGAAAGATTTGGACGGCTGAACCATCGGGATCGGTAGCGGTTTTCGGACGCGTTGCGGTCACTCGGCCTCTCCTTTCATGGCTTGCCGCCGCCGCTCGCCGTGTCGAAGGCGACCCGCACTCCGGCGAAGACACCCAGCCCCGGGCGCTGAAAGCCAATCGGGTCCTGGTAGTGCCGGTCGAACAGGTTGTTGATCCGCGCATAAGCGGTCACGCCATTGCCCAGATCGTAGGAACCGGCGAGGTTGACGAGAGTGTAGCCGTTGGCGGGCAGGCCGGAAACTGTCCCGGCACGGTTAACGTCGACCCACGGGCCGACATAGAGGAGGGTCGCCGAGAGCACAGCTGCTTCCGTCACGTGCCACGCCGCGTTGAGGCTCGCCTTGTTCTTGGGCCACCGCAGCAATTCCTGATCGAGGATGTCGTCCTTGGCGATCAGAAAAGTATAGTCGGCGCGCAGTGTCAACGGCTCCCAAGGCGTATAGGCGACAAAGCTTTCGACGCCTTAGGTGGTGGCCTTTCCGATATTCTCATAGGAAGTTCCGGTGTCATTGATCGTGATCAAATTGTCGATGTTGTTATGGAAGTCGGTGGCGCCAAACTGGACCCGCTTCTCCAGCGCCATTTGCTCGAACCCCTAATCGTACCCGATGCTGGTCTCGGGCTTCAAATTGGGGTTCCCGAAGAAATTAAAGGATGGAAAGTTCTGAAACAATTCCGGCAGGGTCGGTGCCTTGAAGCCGGTCCCGACCGGCTATCCTCTTCAGTTTCAGGTCTTCTCGACGTTCCACATGAACAACGCCGGAGCGGTGATGATGCCCTTAACGTTTTTTCGATAGGCAGTCATCGGAGACCATTGTCCCGTCGGTATGTAGGGCACCGTCTCGAAGGCGCGCTCCTGAAGCCTGACAGCGATCTCCTGACGGGCCTCGCTGTCGCCCGTCTTGAGCCATTCCGCCCGCAATTGTTCGAGTTTGTCGTCGCTCGGCCAGCCGAACCAAGCAGCGTCGCCATTGGCACGCAGCATGACGTTGAGCGATGGATCGAGCAGGTCGGCGCCAACCCAACCGGTGCCGAAGAGGCTCCAGCCTCCCTCGTCGACCAGCTTTTTCGACATCCTGCGGATCGCCACGTTGCCCCAGTCCCTCGCGGCGAGATCGACATTGAGTTCCAATTTTTTCAAGAGATCAAAGACGACTAGCGCCTGCGCGTGTGAGACCGGTAAATCAACGGCATCGAGGACCACGATTTTCTCACCCTTGTAACCGGCTTCTGCGATCAGCTTCTTTGCCTTTGCGAAATCGCGTTTGCCGGTGAGCGCCTCCGAACCGGCACCGTTTGCCATCGGGGTTCCGCAGGTGAAGAACGAGGGGCAGACACTCCAGTTGCTCGGGTCGCCGGCCAACGCGCTCATGAACTCGCGCTGATCGACCACCGCCATAACCGCCCGGCGCATCTCCACATTGTCAAAGGGCGGATTGAGCTGGTTGAAACGCAGCATCGTCAGGCTGCCGAGCGGGTCGGATTTCGCAACCGCGATGTTCGCGTTGGCGGCGAGCACCGGGACGACATCGCTCGGCGGGTTTTCCCACCAGTCGACCTCGCCGCTCGCGAGTGCCGCAGCCTTGGTGGTGGCGTCGGGTAGGTTGAGCCATTCGACGCGGTCGACCTTGACGATCTTGCCTCCAGACGCCCAGCTCGGCGGCTCATCGCGCGGCACGTAATCGGCGTTCTTGACGTACACCACCTTGTTCCCCGGCTCGAACTCTTCGGCGGCGAACTTGAAGGGGCCAGAGCCCACCATCTCGCTGATCTGCTGGAACGGGTCGGTCCTGGCGAGCCGCTCGGGCATGATGAACGGGGCGAGGCTGGACACTTTTGCGATGGCATCGATCAGGAGCGGAAACGGCTCTTTCAACTGGATCGTGAAGCTGGCGCGATCCTCCGGCTTCATCTTGTCCACCGTGATAGCCAGCGACTGTCCGAGAGCATCGCGTGCCATCCAGCGTCGCAGCGAGGCAATGCAGTCGATCGCCCCGACCGGTTCTCCGTCGTGGAATTTCAGTCCGTCGCGCAGGGTGAAGCTGTAGCGCAGCCTGTCCGGTGAAATCTCGTAGGCGCCGACCATCTGCGGCTGCGGCTTGAACGCGGAGTCGAGCGCGAACAGGGTGTCGAATACCATGTAGCCGTGGTTGCGGGTGAGGTAGGCCGTTGTCCAGATCGGGTCGAGAATGGTCAAATCGGACTGGGCGATGAAGCGCAAGGTTTTAGCATCAGCGGCCTTCGCTCTTGCATTAT
>DATEQL010000177.1:0-3469 GCA_035272665.1 Allostellaceae bacterium | reverse complement strand
AGGGAAATCCGCATGTCCGGTTCGATGAGAGGGATGTGGAAACGGAGCTATGGTCGAGCCACTAAGGCACCGCCAGACGAAAGGGGCGGCAACAGACATGCCCGGCCTACCGCCACCGCGCCACATCCCGACTCTACCCATTGCGGAAATTCAAATATAGACCCTACCCTTTCTGAACCTAGGGGGCGGTTAAGCCCGCACCGCTGGCCCTCGGCGAGAGCGGGGCGAGACTCGGTCGAGGGAGGGTCCAAGCGCACGCGGGCCGCCCTCCCCAACGGCAACCCGTAAGAGCAAAGGCGGTTCCGCATTCTCCCGGTGCCACGGCCTACTCGGGGAAAATCCGCGCCAGGCGGGCGGGTGGCGCGACAATTGGGAGTGGCGCCTTCCCCAACAGCAACCCACAGACAATGCGGGGGAGTGCGAGCCTCATACGCAAATCCTATGCATGTTCAAACCCTATGGATGGCTAGCCGCTACGTGAAACCCTATGAAGCACCGATCCGCAGCCACAGCCGAGGCCACTTGCCTGCGAGCGAGTGCGCAGTGGGGTAGCCGGATGGGTAGCGTCCAGAGGCCGGCAATTGGGCCGCAGAGGAGGCCGCAGTTCGGCAGAGGCGGGCTCCGCCGCACCTGCTTCGAGCCTTCCGGATGGCTCCGACAAGGCGTCGGCCTACTCGGGGGAAAACCGGGCGGCGGGAGGGGGTGGGGCCGAAATTGGGGGGCCGCTTTCGGAAACCGCGGGCGATTTTCGGGGAATCGCGGCATGACGTACCGCAGCTTAAATGCGGAATTATGTAGCAGACACACCTAGTAGGGCGCGGTCGGGTCCGGATCTCAACCTCGGCAATCACCTCGCTTGCAAAATCATTGGCAGGTTTTCAAGCAAGCATCGCGGGAATCGGGTAGTGCGTCAGTTTGAATGTAACAAGACTGGTGGCGGCGGTGATATGGATAGGTAGTTTCCGAATCTATCCACTGAACTGGTGCATAACTCTGTTGATAAACCGTGGCCCGGGAAGCAGAAGTGCTGAGGGTTGTTAGCTCTTTCGGGTATTTGATTAAAATGTAGGCAAAAATAAATGCCTGATTTTCCTTGCATTTTCAAAACAGCGGTTAATTTTCCGTTAAGCGTATGACCGCCAACGTCCTTTTAGATCGTGTTTCATTCTCCGTCCATCGTCTGTGGAAAATTTTGGATACCATCCCGGCTCACTCAACCCGATATGCTCGTCAAAAGGGACGAATGTCCTACCATTAAAGGTAAGCCCCGTTCGCCACCATCAGCCTCGCGTGAGAATGAGCACGATGGTGAACAGCGCGGCAATCGTCGTCAGACTCCAAAAGATCTGAGCTGGACCCCGATCGTGCGACAGCCGGAGCCGCTTGTTAAGGTGTAGCCCTGCGGATTTCGATGTCGGCTCCGATCGCCGTTGAGGCGCTGGTTACTCTACCTTCAAAACCCTTTTGATCAATCCTTCTGTTGGTGGTTGTGCCTGTGGGGATGTGGGCGAAGGCGAGTATTTCCCCGCTTTCCGAGCTGGCTCGGGAGGCGGGGGAAGCGCAGCCGGTCGGCAAAGCCGATCGTCCACATATCCACAGGCACCCCTCGTAGATTTGGCGCGGCGTGCGGTAGCCGAGGCTCTGATGCTGCCGTTCCTCGTTGTAGAAGCGCAACCAAGTGCCGATCCCGGCCTTCGCCTCGGCGACGCCGGCATAAGCATGCAGATAGACCTCCTCATACTTCAGGCTGCGCCACAGCCGCTCGATGAAGATGTTGTCCATACAGCGACCTTTGCCGTCCATGCTGATCGTAATGCCGCAATGCTCGAGCACGCCGGTGAATTCGGTGCCGATGAACTGGCAGCCTTGATCGGTGTTGAAGATCTCGGGCCTGCCGTACCGGGCCAGCGCCTCCTCAAGAGCCTCGACGCGCCAGCACCGCACGGCTGTGCCAGTCCATGATCGCAACCAGATAGAGGAACCCCTTGGCCATCGGGATATAGGTGATGTCCGAGCACCAGACCTGGTTGACCCGTTCGATCGACAACCCGCCGAGCAGATAGGGGCAGGTCTTGTGCGTGGCCGCCGGTTTGCTCGTGTTCGGCCGCTGATAGACCGCCACCAGCCCATGCGGCGACACTCGCTTCCTGATCCCGGCGGCCTCGGCGGCGGCGTGGACGGCGCGGTTGAGCTGACGGGTCGAGAGCGGCTCGATCGGGTTGCGGCCGGGAAACAGCCAGCCCCGCGGCAGCAATACGCCGCGGCGCCGGCCTTCCACCCACCAATCACGCAGCAGCTCAAGCAGCTGCGGCGACAGCATGGCGTCGCGGTCTTTGCGTCCTTTGCCCTGCTCAACCCGCAACAGCATGCGCTCGGAGTCGATATCGCCGACCTTGAGCGCGACCACCTCGGAGACGCGCAGCCCGGCGCCGTAGGCGATAGCGAATGCCGCCTTGTACTTGGGCCCGGGCGCCGCCTGGAGCAGAAGCGTAATCTCCTCCACGCTCAGCACCGCCGGTAGCCGCCGCGGCTGGCGCACGACCGTGAGCCGCCGGGCAAGGTCCGGCCGGTCGAGGTGTCACGGTGAAAAAGAAACGCAGTGCTGAGACCGAACTGTTGATGCTCGGCGGCTGCATGCCGCTCTGCGTCCGGTGCAGCTGGAAGCGGCGCAAATCCTCCGCCGTCGCCGTATCGGGAGGGCGGCGGATGAAGGCCGCGAACGCCCGCACCTCGCGAATGTAGTTGCTGTGTGTCTCCTCGGTGAAGCCGCGCACCGTCATGTCTTCGATCATGCGCGCACGCAACGCGCTGACAGGCCGGGGCGAAGAAGCGGAGGTCATCGGGGGTCCTCTTCGAGCTGAAGGTTGCTGGACCTTCCATGCTCGGGATCGGATGCCCCGATCGTCACCCCCTACCGCTCATCCAATCACCGCCACCGCCGAAAATGCACCCGCCTCGACGCCGCCCTCCCGCGAGAGCGGGTTCGTTGTGTGCCCAGCATGTTCGAGAGCTTGGGGGTGGAAGTCCCCTATCCAACCTGGGAGGTGAAGGATTAGCGAAGCACAAGGGCGTCATCGCGAGGTGGCGTCTGAAGGCAGTGCGGAGCAAACCCGCGACCTGACGAACAGAAAGCGGATATCAGGCATCCTCGGTCGGACGAGCGGGCAACGAATCGCGAAGTCCATATCCATCAAGGGCCAGGGCTGTAGATCCGGCAGGCGTGCGGGGAAGGCGATCGAACTTACCTGGGGAGACCTGCGGCGTGTTCCGATCTCGGAACTGAGGGCACCGCGAGGTGACCTGACCGCGGCGCAGGAGTCAGCAGAGGGCGTAGTAGGCCAAGCCGTCGGCAAGGCTAGTGAGGCACTCCAAGGCCGAAAGGCGGAGCAACAGATAGGCCGAGCCGGAAACGATGGCCGAAGGCCCGAACGATTGGGAGTGGCAAGTAGGACTGGCGACTCATGAGTGG
>DATEQL010000176.1:0-12963 GCA_035272665.1 Allostellaceae bacterium | reverse complement strand
GTGCCGAGCTCGACCAGAACACCGTCGGCGAGCAGCTGCCGTTGGCGCAACAGCACGCGGAAACGCCCGAATTCGATAGCCGCGGCGACCCATCGCCTCGGGTTGCGGCGCCTGGCAATTTGGCGCGGGTTCGTGCGGAGGTTGCGTCGCTGCATGAGCGTCTTCCAAGAAAGGGGTTAGAATATCGCAATCAAAGCTAAGGGAGCGCTTTAGCCCGTGCTATTGCATCTGCGGATGAATGAATGCCGCTTGTGAATCATTCATATTAGACTTTGGTTTAGGACCACGCTGTAAGAGCGCAGCTCGGCCGAGTTAGACGGTGTCGGCGGAGGCCCTCCGGCCGTGGTCAAACCTGTGCGAACGGCAACCTGCCGGTTGGATTTGGATTGGCGCTGTCTATACGCTGCCTAACAGCTCTGAGACTTCTCCCTGGTGAGATTGAGCCTGTCGGCCATCCGGGCCAAATCAGGCAAAGAAGCCGCCTGCATCTTTCGCATGACCTGGCCGCGATGGACTTTTACGGTGATCTCGCTGACGCCGATCTCGTAGGCGATCTGCTTGTTGAGACGGCCAGCCACTACCAAGACCATTACCTCACGCTCGCGGGGGGTGAGGGTCTCGAAGCGCGCCCGCAACGCGGCCACAGCTTTTTCGTCCTCCAGCCGAGCGCGGTCGCGAGCGATGCCCAGCTGAATCGCGTCGAGCAACTCCTGGTCGCGGAAGGGCTTGGTCAGGAACTCGATCGCTCCGCCCTTCATCGCCCTGACGGACATCGGGATGTCGCCGTACCCGGTGATGAAGATGATCGGGAGTTGGATGTTCGCGGCGGCGAGCTCTCGTTGGAAATCAAGACCGCTTCGTCCGGGCAGCCGGACATCGAGCACCAGGCAGGCGGGCCCCTCCGGCCGGCCGGCTTTGAGGAATTCATCTACCGAAGCGAGCAGCTTCGCTTGCAGCCCGACGGACCGGAGCAGGCCGCCGATCGACTCCCGGATTGCGGGATCGTCGTCGATGACAATGACAGTCGGTATCGCCTCGGCCATCGTCAGCGCTCGCCGGGACGGTCGCGATGTTGCCGACGCGTCCTTCCTACGCCGAGCAGGGCGAAGCGTGGCAAAGTGCGGCCCAGAGGATTGCGATAGCGCGGCACCGGAGCGATCCTAAGAAGTTGGCCTCGCGAGCAGCTACAGACTCCTTAATATAGGAACTCGCCCGAGCGACAAGGCACATTTGTGAGCTGATCGCGCCGCTACACTCCCAAGGGCGCCGGCGCCTCCTTGCCTGGCATAAAAGTTGGGAGCTGCCGTGTTAAGCTGAAGGCAGCGGAAAGATCGAGCCGGAACCCAAGATGAGGCTTCAAGCACGCTCATGGCGGAGTGACACCTCCGCGCTGCTCCCGGTCGCGACCGCCACACTCGCGGCCGGCATCTTCATTGTCGATGTGCTCACCCCTCCCGAATTCGTGGTCGCGATGCTTTACGTGGCCGTGGTGCTGATGGCCACCCGCTTCTGCCAGCCGCGAGGCGTCGTGTTGATCGCCGCCGGGTGTATCGGCCTCACAGTGGTGAGCTATCTCTTGTCGGCCGAGACTGCCATCAATACGGCGATCAGCATTGCGGCAATCGGGCTGATAACCTTTCTCGCACTGCAAAGCCAATCAGCGGAGGAGGCGCTGCGCGAGCAAGCCAGCCTTCTCGATCTGACACATGATTCCATCGTCGCCCGCCGCTTCGACGATGATGTGATCACTTATTGGAGTCGTGGCGCCGAGGAATTGTACGGCTGGCACCGCGCCGAAGCGGTGGGTAGGGCCGGTTCCGAACTCAGGAAAACCATTGTTCCTCTGCCGCTCGACGAGATCAAGGCCGAGCTGCTCCGCGTCGGCCGATGGGAAGGCGAGCTTGTCAACAATAAGCGGGATGGAACACCGGTCCTCGTGACCAGCCGCTGGTCATTGCAGCGGGACCGGCACGGGCAGCCGGCAATTCTGGTTGTGACCAGTAACGACATTACCGAGCGCAAGCGTGCCGAGCAGGAGCTGCGAGAGAGCGAGGAGCAGTGGCGGGAAGTATTTGAACATAACCCCGTCATGTATTTTATGGTCAGTCCAACCGGGACAGTCCTGTCGGTGAATGGCTTCGGCGCCGCCCAACTCGGCTATACGGCCGCTGAGCTGGTTGGACAATCGGTACTGAGCGTATTTTTCGAGGAAGACTGGGAACTCGTCAAAACTCAATTGGCGACCTGCGCCGAAGAACTCGGCCATTCGCATAGCTGGGAGATCCGCAAGATCCGCAAGGACGGCACGGTTATCTGGGTTCGCGAAAACGCGAAGGCCGTTCGCCGGTCCGCCAATGACGTGATCGTGCTGATCGCCTGCGAGAACATCACCGAGCGCCGGCGCAGCGAGCAGCGTGTGGCAGCGGCCTATGCCGTGACGCGCATCCTGGAAGAGGCCGACAGCCTCGCCGCCGCCGCTTCGCATATTCTTCGGGCTATCGGCGAAAATCTGGAATGGGACTGGGGCGCTCTGTGGAGTTTCGATCGGGAGCGCGCGCAGGAGGGAGTCCCGCTCCGGTGCGATAGCCTCTGGCACGGGCCGGATATCGAGACCGCGGAATTTGCCGCGGCCACCCGCGAGCGGGGCTACGCGTCCGGCGAAGGGCGGCTCGGGCAGGCTTGGCGAAGCGCAAAACCAATCTGGATGGCCGATGCGACAACCGAACCCGGATTTTTGCGCGCCCGGGCGGCGGCGAGAGCGGGGCTGCATGGCGCGGTCATCTTCCCGATCCTCCTCGATACCGAAGCTCTCGGGGTCATTGAGTTCTTCGGCCGCGCGACACGAGAACGCGATGAAGAGCAGCTGACCACGCTGTCGGCGATCGGTAGCCAGATCGGCCAGTTCATCAAGCGCAGGAGCGCCGAAGCGGGGTTGCGCGCGAGCGAGGAGCGCTGGCGCCGGCTGTTCGAGACCTCATCCGCCGGCATGGCGCTGTTTCGGCTCGACGGGGTCTGCATCGCGGCAAACCCGGCGCTACGGCAGATGCTCGGCCTTAGCGAGGACGAGATCGTCGGGCATAACGTCCTCGAACTCAATCACCCTGAGGAACGTGCGGCCACCGCGGATGCGCTCGCGCGGTACCGGGCCGGCGCGCTGACCGAGCGCAACGTTGAAAAAAAGTACGTCAGAAAGGACGGCACTCCGGTGTGGCTGAACATCACGACCACCCTGGTGCCTGCAAGCGAGACCACTCCTCCCTTTCTCCAGGCGGTCTATGTCGACGTCACCGCTCAGCTGCAGGCCGAGGCGGCGTTGCGCGCGAGCGAAGAGCGCTGGCGGGCGATCTTTGACTCTGCGGCCGTCGGTATCGCTGCGGGGGATCTGCGCGGGGGCCTCTTCAACGTTAATCCGACATTCCAAAGAATGCTCGGATACACCGAGGAAGAGCTGCGAAACTTACGCGCATTCGAATTTACACACGAGGACGATCGGGCAGAGACGCGGCGGCTTTTCGCCCGCGTCGTTTCGGGTCAGCAACCCAGCTATCGCCTTGAAAAGCGCTATCGACGCAAGGACGGTGCGATCGTATGGGCGGACGTCAGTGCGTCGACCGTACCCGCGACGGAAAACACGCCGGGATTTCTTGTCGTGATGGCGATAGACATCACCGATCGCAAGCAGGCCGAAACGGCGCTGCGTGAAAGTGAGGCGCGTTTTCGCACCCTGGTGCAATTCTCGTTCGACGTGTACTGGGAGAGCGACGCGCAGCATCGCTTCATTCGCCAGCAGTTCGCCGAAGGCGTTACTGACGCGCCGGCGCCAGGCTCCGAGATCGGTAAGACGCGCTGGGAAGTGCCCTACCTGGAGCCTGACGCAGAGGCCTGGCGCAAGCACCGTGAGACTCTCGATGCCCACCTGCCGTTCCGTGATTTCGAGCACGCGCGGCCTACGCCCGACGGCGGCGGAAAGCGCTACGTCTCCGTGTCGGGGCTGCCGCTATTTGACGAGACGGGGCGCTTCATCGGCTACCGCGGCGTCGGCCGACACATCACCGACCGCAAACGTGCGGAGGCGGCTTTGCGGGCCAGCGAGGAGCGTTGGCGAGCTATGTTCGAGATCGCCCCGGTCGGCATCACAACCATTGATTTTGCGCGCAGAAGCTATCTGACGGCGAACGCGAGTTTCCAGCGGATGACCGGCTATACCGAGGCGGAGCTGCGAAATCTCACGACGCTGGAGATTACTCACGAGGACGATCGGGCCGCGATGCAAGAGCGTATCGATAGCGGTACTGTCGGAGTTCTGCAACGCAAGCGCTACCGACGCAAGGACGGCGAGGTCGTGTGGGCCGACGTCACTTCGTTTGTCATTCCCGCGACAGACAGTACGCCAGCGTTCCGTGGTGCAGTTGTCGTCGACATCAGCGATCGCAAACGTGCGGAGGAGGCTTTGCAGCAGGCCGAGACCGATCTCGCACGTCTCAACCGGGTCATGCTGCTGGGCGAGATGACGGCCTCGATCGCACACGAAGTCAACCAGCCGATTACCGCGACAGTGACAAACGCGCATGCCGGTTTGCGCTGGCTGGGCGCACAGCCGCCGGATCTGGAAGAAGCCCGGCAGGCGCTCGGCCGTATCGTCAGAGACGGCAGTCGAGCCGGTGAGGTCATCGACCACATCCGTGCGCTCGTAAAGAAGGTGCCGCCGCGGCGAGACCGCTCGGACATCAATGAGGCAATCCGAGAGGTCATTGCCTTGACCCAGACCGAAGTGCAGCAGAATCGCGTAAGGCTGCAGACGAGGTTTACGGACGACCTGCCGTTGGTTCCGGCAGATCGGGTCCAGCTGCAGCAGGTGATCATGAATTTAATCGTCAATGCCGTCGAGGCGATGAGCAGCGTCGGCGACAGATCCCGTGAGCTTACGATTGCCTCCGGCAAGGACGATGCGAACGCCGTGTTCGTCGAAGTGCAAGATACCGGCCCAGGAATTGATCCGGCGGACCTCGATCGACTGTTCCAGTCCTTCTACACAACTAAACCAGATGGGATTGGCATGGGACTGGCGATTAGCCGTTCGATCGTCGAGGCCCATGGCGGGCGGCTATCGGCAACACCGAACGAGCCCGGCGGCGCGGTCTTTCGGTTCACGCTGCCGGTGGAGGAACCGCGCTCCTGACCGGCATTGACCGGTCACGATACGCCGCGACCGGAAGCCTTCCGAAGGTACAGCCGATTCATACGCAAGTATAATCGTCCAAACCATTCCGCCGACCCATCCTTCCGACCGGCGGAGAAAGCCGACGCAAGGGCAAATAGCGGTCGTTTGCGCGGGGAGCCATTTATGGCGCGATGCGGGGACGGAAGTTGCCGAAGAGATCCGTGATCGCGATTGTCGACGACGACGAGTCGGTTCGCGAGGCTCTGACGAGCCTGATCCGATCTATGGGCTATGCCGCGGTGGCATTCGAATGCGCCGAGGATCTTCTGAAATCCAAGCGGCGCCGCAGCGTGTCCTGCGTGATCGCAGACGTGCAAATGCCGGGGATGACCGGAATTGAGCTTCATGATCGACTGGTCGCGTCCGGTGAGCCCATTCCCACCATTCTTATCACCGCATTTCCCGACGAAAGGGCGCGGGAGCGCGCGCTGCAAGCCGGCGTGATTGGCTATCTCGCCAAACCGTTCAGCGAGGACGAGTTGCTCGTGTGTATTCGTTCGTCTCTCGGGCGCCGCAAAGCGCGTGGCAAGAGATCATGACGTCTCTGTCCCGGCGAGACAACGTCTGGGGCCGTCGGTCTTTTTCGAGAGCCCGCCGAATTAAAAATCTAGTCGGCTCTAGCAACATATCGCGATAGACGGCGGTCGGTCGCGTGATCGCGGCCGGACGAGGCGTCGGTCGGAGCGACGCAGCCCGGTTGCGGGCGTGAGGCGCTCTGGGCTATTGACCGGCATCGGCAGCGCAAGAGGACTACGAGCCATGGCTCAGCGGGGGCCGCTTTCCGGCATCACCATCATCGATCTGTCCCGCATCCTCGCGGGCCCTTATTGCACGCTTCTGCTCGCCGAACTCGGCGCGCGCGTGATCAAGGTCGAGCCGCCGCAGCAGGGCGACGATGCGCGCCATTACGGCCCGTTCAAGAACGGCAAATCAGCCTATTTCGTGTCGGTCAACCGCGGCAAGGAATCGATCGCGCTCGACCTCAAATCACCGGCCGGCCGCGAGATCTTCGAACGGCTGCTCGACAAGGGCGATGCATTGGTCGAGAACTTTCGCCCGGGCACGATGGAGAAGCTCGGCTACGGCTGGGAGAGCTTGCACCAACGCTATCCCCGTCTCGTCTACGCCGCCGCCTCCGGCTTCGGGCACAGCGGTCCCTACTCCCACCATCCGGCCTACGACATGGTCGTACAGGGTCTCGGCGGCATCATGAGCATCACCGGCCACCCGGGAATGCCGCTGACGCGGGTCGGCACATCGGTCGGCGATCTCGCCGGCGGCCTCTATACCGCGGTCGCCCTCAACGCGGCGCTGCTGCACCGCGAGCGCACCGGCGAGGCGACAAAGGTCGACGTAGCCTTGTTCGACTGCCAGCTGGCGCTGCTCGAAAACGCGATCATGCGCTATACGACGACTGGAGAGATCCCGGGACCGATGGGCGCGCGCCACCCCTCGATCACGCCCTTCGAGGCCTTCCCGACCTGCGATGGCAACATCATCATCGCCGCCGGCAATGACGGGCTCTTCGTCAAGCTCGCCCATGCGCTCGACCGCGCGGATCTGACCCAGAACCCGCTGTTCAAGACGAATGCGCTGCGCAACGAGCATCAGGAAGCGCTCCGGACCGAGATCGAGAGTGCGCTACGCGGCGAGGGAACCGACCACTGGATCGCGGTGCTCGAGGCGGCGGGGGTGCCCTGCGGTCCGGTCAACAACATCGCCCAGGCGCTCGCGCATCCTCAGACAGCAGCCCGCAACATGCTGATCTCGGTCGACGACCCTGTCACCGGTCCGCTCGAACTGGCCGGCAACCCGATGAAGCTATCGGCTTTCGACGATCCGCCGACGCGCCCTCGCGCCCCCGATCTCGACGCCGACCGCGACCGTATCCTGCGAGAACTCGGGTTCTGAGGGCGCCGAGCGCCTCGGCAGCATCCCGGCGCGGATCAGCTCGAACATCGGGCGGGATCGTCGTCTCCAACGACGGCAGCGTCGGTCCGGGCACGGAATAACCCCGGACAACCCAATGTTCAGCCCGGCTGCGGACCCATCCGCCGGCGATTATGCTCGATCGCGAAGATGTGGCTGTAGAGGGTGGCGGTCCATTGCTTACCCTCCATGGTCATCTCGAGATAACGCAGCGCGTCGCCGATATAGCGCTCGACCTTGCTCCAATAGAATTGCGGATAGCGGTCGACCATATCGGCAGGACTACTATAGCCAAGCTTCTCGTGAACGCCGGTTTCGGCGAATTCGTGGTAGAGCGCGTTCAGCTTACGCGGGTAGAGCGAGTCGCCCAATTGACCGATCAGATCGCCGGCCCTGACTAAGCCTGCATCCGTGTCGGTAGCGGCGTGGTCTTCGTCGTCCGGCACCGGGAAGCGGGTGAGCTCGATGGCGCTCGCGATGCGCTCCTCATCGATGAAGGGAACGGGCGCGAAACGCTCCCTGACAAAAATCTTCCCCCGTTCCACGTGATAGGGCATCAGATAGGCGTCGGAGGCGCCGCGCGGAGGCGCCGCGCGGGGGCGCCACGGTGTTGCCGGCGGCGTCGATCACGAAATGCTCGGCCGTGTCGCCGGCGCAGATGCCACGCACATATCCGATGTCGTGGTGTAGTGCTGCCCAAATGGTATGGCCCCAATCGCTGGGCGCGATGGTTCGCTCGAGGCGCCGGCCGCGCAAAATATCCTGGACGCAAAGGGTGACGAGCGCCGTGTGTTCGCAATCGTGATAGAGCGCGTCGCTGCTGGCGATGCGCTCGATGACGAGCCGGGCGGCTTCGTCCAGGCCGGAGGCAATGTGCGGCTCTCGGTCGTCATAGATTCTGCGGTAGGTCTCGGCCAGGTTCCGACCCAATGCATCAGCGAGAAGGCTCGTCGGGTTCAGCATAATCGCCTCCTTAATAGGCCGACGGATCGACTTAGTATGACACGGTCCCGGAAATCGCCAGGGTTCTTCCTGAGAAGTCGAAGGCCGCTTCCCTGAACTCCAGCTGAACTCATCGAGGAAATATCCTACGAGACCCGGGCTTCGCCGACCCGCAGTCGACGTATCCCAACGTTCATTTCCCGCCTCCGGGCTGGAGAACACTCGCCTGCCAAATGCGGAAGTCGCCGCGCGCATCGCCGAGGCGGCGCGAATGCTCGAGATCGAACAGCTGCTGGAGCGCCGCCCCGGCCAGCTTTCCGGCGGCCAGCGTCAGCGTGTCGCCATCGGCCGCGCCATCGTGCGCCGGCCGGTCGCCTTCCTGCTCGACGAGCCGCTGTCGAACCTCGACGCCGAGCTGTGCGCGGGCCGCATCGAGCCGGTGGGCTCGCCGCTCGAGCTGTACAACCGCCGACATCGACAGCCAGCAGATGCTGGCCGTCATCGCCGGCCAGCACCGTCTCGCAGCCGGCGACGAGGTCCGGCTGTCGTTCGCCGACGCGCCGCTGCATTTCTTCGGCGAGGAGGGCCTCCGCCTCTAGAGCGGATTCGAATTGAGCCGGGAGCACCGTCGACTTGTCGGCTGAAGATCGCGAGAGGTGGGCACGTTATGCGATTAATTCCGAATTGGCGCGCGGCCGTCAAACCACAACATCTTGATTTGACCCTGCTATAATGCCGGGCATGAACACCGAGCCAGAACAACCGGAGAACCTCGCCAGTCTCTACCGCCGCGCCTTCGTCGAGTACGGCACCCGCGCGCTCTGGAACATGCGCCCGGTCGAACACCCGACCCCGGCGGACGCCTTGGCGATCACCAAGGCGTTGCGCACCTATGGTCGAATGGACGGGCGGCGGCTTGCCGAGCGGATCGAAGAGCTTTGCCGTGCCACTCGGTAAGTTTCAGTCGGAGGTATTGCGGGTGCTTGCGGCGCAGCGCAGCCCCGACAGCTATATCGCGGGTGGTGTCGCCATCAACCGGGAAGGCCCGCGCTTTTCCGGCGACATCGACATTTTCTATGATTCGGAGGCCCGCCTTGAAGCCGCCGCCACAGCCGACGCAGCGGCGCTCACGGCGGCGGGATATAGCGTCGCATGGGAGCGTGTGCGTGACGGCAAACGCGATGCCACAGTGTCGCGCGGCGGCGAGGCGATGCCGCTCGAATGGGTGACGGACGCCGCTTTCCGGTTTTTCCCGACGCAGCCGGACGAACTGTTTGGGTATGTGCTGCATCCGGTCGATCTGGCGACCAACAAGGCGTCAGCGGCGGCCGATCGACGGGTGCCGCGCGATATTGTCGATCTGGTCACCATTCACGAAACCATCTTGCCGCTTGGGGCCGTGGTGTGCGCGGCAGTCGGCAGGTTTCCCGGCGTCACCCCGGAGGAAATGCTGGCCGAGATCACCCGGCACAGCCGCTTTACCGCGGAGGAATTTGAGGCACTGGCGACCGAGGAGCCGGTTGACGTGCCAGCCTTGCACCGCCGCATCCGCAGCATGATCGAGGACGCCGAGAGCTTCATTGCCAAGCTGCCGAGCGACGCCGTCGGCATCGTCTTCATGGACGACGGCGAAAAGGCGGTGCAGCCGGACGTAAACGCGCTCGACAAGTACCAGAGGAACCCCGGCGGGCCGCGCGGTTTTTGGCCGTCGTCGCCCGACATCGCGCGGGCGATGCTCGAACGCTACAACGACGAGCCGAAGCCGTAAGTAACTCCCGCCGTTTTTTCTTTGGGGCGCAATCGGGCGAAATACTTACGCCGTGCCCGCCGCCGACCGCGGCCTGGCCATGGTGTTCCAGTCCTACGCGCTCTACCCGCATATGAGCGTGCGCCAGAACCTCGCCTTCGGTCTGGAGAACACTCGGCTGCCAAAGGCGGAGATCGCCGCGCGCATCGCAGATGAGGCGCGAATGCTCGAGATCGAACAGCTGCTGGAGCGGCGCCCCGGCCAGCTCTCCGGCGGCCAACGCCAGCGTGTCGCCCGCCGCGCCATCCTGCGCCGGCCGGTCGCCTTCCTGCTCGACGAGCCGCTCTCGAACCTCGACGCCGAGCTGTGCGCCCCCGGGACGGAGTGCCCGGGGGTCGCCACCCTGCACGCCCGCCTCGCAGCCACGATGATCTACGTCACCCACGACCCGGTCGAGGCGATGACGCTCGCCGACAGCATCGTGGTGCGGCGCGGGCCGCATCGAGCAGGTGGGCTCGCCGCTGGAGCTGTACAACCGGCCGGCCAACCGCTTCGTTCCCGGCTTCATCGGCGCGCCGCATATGAACTTCCTGAACGGCAATGTCACCGCCGTCCACGACGGCACCGCCGACGTCGCCGTCGCCGGCGGCCACACGCTCGCGGTGCCGCTGGGCGAGGGCACGGTCGGGCCCGGCACGCGCCTCGCCGTGGGAGTGCGGCCGCAGCATGTCACCCTGGGCGGCGGCGAGCGCAGCATCCCGGCCAGGGTTCAGCTGGCCGAGGCGCTCGGCTCCGAAACCGTTGTCCATGCCGACATCGGTGGCCAGAAGATGCTGGCCGTCATCGCTGGCCAGCACCATCTCGCAGCCGGCGACGAGGTCCGGCTGTCGTTCGCCGACGTGCCGCTGCATTTCTTCGGCGAGGAGGGTCTCCGCCTCTAAAGCGGCTCCGAATTGGGTCGGGGCCCCGTCACTTGTCGGCCGAAGATCGCGAGAGGCGGGCATGCTGCCGGCCTTCGCAGCAGCCACGACGCCGCTGATCTCCGCCCAGATCGCGAAGGCACTTTTCTGGAACCGAAGCCGCAGGCCCGGCCTATATCTGTGTGCCGAAAGGTGGCAAGTAAAGGTGCGGCGCGGAAAGTATTCGAGGGGGCCTAGCGCACCCGCAAAACCAAGTATAAACGGGGCGTGGCGGCCGTAATGCTCGAAGGTTAAGGTTTCGACCATAGAATTACCTCAAAAAATTTTACATAAAGAGCGTTATGCGACTTTGACATGACAGCCGCCCCGATCATTGTCGATCAGCACTAGGTGGACGCGGTGTTGTATCGCGTTCCCCGTCCGTGGCGGTTCCCCGGCGCTCAATTGTGACTGACGACGGGCGGGTCGGCTCAGAGAGAAAAAACAGGCGTCTCCAAAGCGGTCTCGGCCGTTCGAGGGGAATCTCTATTGGCTTCCATGGGACTTCGAATATAGGAGTGAACAGCGTATGTTCTCTGCTAAAAGCAACAAGCTGGGTTCGTGCGGCAATGGTTATCTCATTCATTGCTATTGCAATTTGCCTAGCCTCTACGTTCGAATCATCGCGGCTCCCTATCCGGGTACTAAGCGTTGCTATGCGCCAAAAGTGGTTATACATCGCTTGAGTGTTTGCGCGCTGCGCGCGTTGCAAAGCTTCCATATCGGTTGACTGAAACACCGACCGGACGCCGAAGTAAATGCCAACCAAGATTCCGACTATGCCGAGCAGAATCCCGACATCCATCCTCGGTTTCCTCCCTCTGATTAAGTTGCGTCTAACCCGCCTCTTAACTGCCCTATTCTGACACCCACGCCGCCGCCCGCGATATACCACGACCGACAGCCATTCGGCCCGCCAGCCTCGGCCGTTTCATAATTCAACAATTATGACGGTCGGATTTCACTCTCAAAAACGAGGGTTTTTGAGAAGGTGCGCCGAAACGAAAAAATCCGGGACAGAAGTGGCTTAAACGTCTCTTAAAACGCATTCTTGATTTCGCCCTCGCAAAAGGTAAGAGTACGGTTGAGTTTCGAGAGGGTTCATGACGATCAAACGGACAAAGGCCGGTCACCCAGCCAGGCGGGCGAAGCGGCGACTTCGGCCGGCCTCGCCGAAGGTCGCGCGAGCGCGATCATCCAATGCCGGCGACATTACGTCAAAACCGATGCTGATCGGCTATGCCCGCGTGTCGACCGTAGACCAGAACCTTGCCTTGCAGCACGACGCGCTGACCGAAGCAGGGTGCGCCAAGATTTTCACCGAGCAGATGTCGGGTGCGGTTACAGACCGCCCGGCGTTGCATGACGCGCTCGAATTCGCGCGCAGCGGCGACACGCTCATCGTGTGGAAGCTCGATCGCCTGGCGCGGTCGATGAAGCAGTTGATCGAAACCATCGAAGCCCTGCGGGTCAGGGGTATCGGGTTTCGCAGCCTGACTGAAGCCCTCGACACGACGACCGCGCAGGGGCGGCTGGTCTTTCACATGTTTGGCGCGCTGGCGGAATTCGAGCGCAGTCTGATCCGGGAGCGCACCCAAGCGGGCCTCGCCGCCGCTCGGCGCGCGGGTCGCACCGGAGGGCGCCCACCGAAACTCACCGACGACGACATCGAGGCCGCCAAGGCGTTGCTGGCCAATCCCGACATCGGCGTGACCCAAATCGCGCACCGCCTCGGCGTGTCCCCGGCGACTCTCTATCGCTACATCCCGGCCGCACGAACCGCGAATACCCCAGGCGTTTGACAAAATCTTCCGTGAAAAAGTGTCGCCTGAGAGGAAATCTCGGTAATTTTCGATCCGGGTCCGTCATCTTAACTCGAGTTGTCTAATTGCCAATGCTTTTCAAGGAGATCCTGTATGTCACATCATTTCGATACCAAACTGGCGAGGGAAGATCCGAGCCTCAACCTCTGCGACTTTTATTTATTTGACGCTCCCTCGGGCAAGACAGTGATGGCGATGACCGTGAATCCGGATGTGGGATTATCGGCTCCGGATACGCTTCATCCAGAAGGGCTCTACGCGTTCCGGTTCGACCTGAACGGAGATGCGAGGGAAGAGGTTACGTTCAAGTTCAGGTTTGGTGAACCACGACACGGAGATGGC
>DATEQL010000175.1:0-13861 GCA_035272665.1 Allostellaceae bacterium | reverse complement strand
CCGGCCTCCGGTCATCGGTCCGTTAGGCGGCGGGTGGTAGGAGTTAGGTTTGACGCGAGGGCGCCCGGATAAGAGCCTGGCCCGTTTTGAACGGATTGCATTGGTACTATCGGGCGGTGGCGCGCTCGGAGCCTACCAGGCAGGTGCCTATGCTGAACTCGAACGGTGCGGCGTGCGGCCTAACTGGATCGCCGGCACTGCGATCGGCGCGGTCAATGCGGCCATAATCGCGGGAAATCTGCCGCACGAACGCTCTCTCAGGCTTCAGAAATTTTGGCGAGAACTAGGCGGACGTGCCGCAATTCAGCGCCCGCAAAGCGCCACCCGGTTGGCGCGCAGGGCACTCGCCCGTTGGCTGTCTCGAGGGCGGCGCAGGGCGGGATTCCCCCCACCGCACGAGGAGCCGGTCGTCTCCGCCGCTGAACTGCGCGCGCTTATTGGCGAAACTGTGGATTTCGATCTGATCAATTCGGGCGTCGTTCGGGTGGTGCTTGGAGCCGTGAACTTGACGACCGGAGCGGAGACGTTCTTCGACAACGACCGACATGTCCTCGGCCTCGATCACGTGCTGGCCGGCACGCCGTTCCCGGGCTTGCCGCCCGTCACGATTGGCCGTCAGCTCTTTGGCGACAGCGCGGTGTCGGTTTCTGCTCTGGACGATGCGCGTCCCGCCGACACGCTGTGCTTCGCGATCGACGGCTACGATCCGGTTCCCGGGGGTCATGGCGGCTTCAGCCGCTCGGCACGAGACATCGCCGTGATGCGCCGAACCCATGATCTCCGCCGCATGATCGCGTTGCTCGGTGAGAGACTGCCATCGGGGCTGCGCGGCGACGTCGAGATTCGCAAGTGCCTTTCCGAGGCGAGCGATGTGACAATGACGATCCTGCACCTCGTGCACGAGGGCAACGCTGCGGATCTCACCGCGAAGATGGGGGATTTCTCCTGGGGTTCGGTCACGCGGCGGTGGAAGGCGGGGGAAAGGGATGTGGCGACCAGCCTCGCCCATCCGCGTTGGTTCGCGCCGCCATCTCGGCTCTCGGGTGTGGTTGTTCACGAGGTCCGTGGCGGGGTAGCCGCCTCGTCGCCACGCTAACGCGGGTTGCGCTTGTTCGCGTGATCAGACTCGCGGCAAGATAACGCCGTCATCGCCTGATAAAAGGGCGATCGTCAACTCGCCTAAAGCAACAGGTCGTGAACGCGTCGGCGGATATAGTTCCAGCCAACCAGCGATCAATTGCGCTTGCCTAATCGATTGGCAAAGCCAATATATTTTTGAAATAACGATATTTTTGCGATGGGATCGTCTCGCCTGAAAATGGTTGGAAGCGGTAAACCGTTTCGATTTTTAGGACCCCCCCGAACTTGGGGTGGTGGATGCGTACGAGGGTTCATGCTTTACGAGGCCTACCAAGTACACAGCGACGCGCTGGCCCCGATTCGGCTGATGGCCGAGGCTTTCCGGGGTTTCCTCGATCAACCGTGGCCGCTGCTCGGGAATGCACCGCTGATTCGAAATACCGCGGCCGTGATGGAACTATTGTCGAACGCCGGCATGTCGCATCGTCGGCCCGATTTCGGCATCGGCGCCGTCACGATCGGTGGCGAGGAGGTTGCCGTCAACGAGGAGGTCGTCGCCTCCGATCCTTTTTGCAACCTACTCCACTTCCGCAAAGATACCGCCCGCGTAGGGCCGACCATCCTGGTCGTCGCGCCGCTCTCGGGCCACTTCCCGACCTTGCTGCGGGGCACCGTCCAGACGCTGCTGCCCGACCATGACGTCTTCATCACCGACTGGGTAAACGCGCGAAACGTACCGCTCCTTCACGGCCGGTTCGGTCTCGACGACTTCGTCGATCTCGTAATCCGCTTCATCCATCTACTCGGGCCGCGCGTCCACGTCATGGCGGTATGCCAACCCTCGGTGCCGGTTCTGGCGGCAGTGTCGTTGCTGGCCGTGGCCGGCGACGCCGACCAACCGGCATCCATGATATTGATGGGCGGCCCGATCGACCCGAGGGCGAACCCGACCGACGTCAATCGTTTCGCCGAGGCGCATTCGCTCGACTGGTTCGAGCGTACCGTGATTACGACAGTTCCCGGGCGTTATCCCGGGGCTTTCCGTCGCGTTTATCCAGGATTCTTGCAGCTCGCCGGTTTTCTGAGCATGAATCTCGAGCGCCACGTGTCGGCGCATTGGGGGATGTTCAATAGCCTGGTGCGCGGCGACGGCGATAGCGCTGCAGCTACTCGCGCTTTTTACAAGGAATACAGTTCGGTGATGGATTTGCCGGCGGATTTCTACCTGCACACGATAAAGCGCGTGTTTCACGACCATGATCTGTCGCACGGCCGCTTCCGGGTGCGGGGAATTCCGGTCGAACCCGCGGCCATCGAACGCACCGCGCTTATGACGGTCGAAGGCGAACGGGATGACGTCTGCGCCCCCGGCCAGACCGTCGCCGCACACCAGCTCTGTCATCGGATCGCCCCGACAAAAAAGACCCATCACCTTCAGCTCAATGTCGGCCATTATGGGGTATTCCATGGCCGCCGGTGGCAGACCGAGACCTATCCCGAGGTCCGGGCGTTCATCCGGGCGCATGGCTAGCCGGCAGAGTCTCTTTCCTGCAGACTGGGCCGCGGCGGCGTGCCGGCCGTACGGAAGGTGAGGGAGGAACAAGATGGCTCTTCGTGGCAAGGTCGTAATCACGTGCGCTGTCACGGGGTCGATTCATACCCCGACGATGAGCCCGCATCTGCCGCTGACCCCCGACGAGATCGCGCGTGACGCGATCGCCGCGGCGGAGGCCGGGGCGGCGATCCTGCACCTCCACGCGCGCGATCCGAAGGATGGTCGGCCGACGCCCGATCCCGAAGTGTTCATGCAATTCCTGCCGCGCATCAAACAGTCGACCGGCGCTGTCATCAATATCACCACCGGCGGCGGTCACGGGATGACGCTCGAGGAACGGCTCGCTGCCCCGTTACGCGCTAAGCCCGAGATGTGCTCGCTCAACATGGGTTCGATGAATTTCGGGCTCTTCCCGTTGCTCGAGAAATACAAGGAGTTCAAATATCCGTGGGAGCAGCGTCATCTCGAGATGACGCGTGATTTCATTTTCCGCAATACCTTTGCCGACATCGAGCGGATCCTGAAAGACTTGGGTGAGGGATGCGGCACCCGGTTCGAGTTCGAATGCTACGATGTCGGCCACCTCTACAATCTCGCGCACTTTCTCGACCGAGGCATGGTCGAGCCGCCGCTTTTCGTGCAGACGATCTTTGGCATCCTTGGTGGGATCGGTGCGGATCCGGAGAACCTCGTCCACATGAAGCGGATTGCCGACAAGCTCTTTGGCGATTCCTATGCCTGGTCGATCCTCGCCGCCGGTCGTCACCAGCTGCCGCTGGTCTCGATGGGCGCGATCATGGGCGGTAACGTCCGCGTCGGGCTCGAGGATTCTCTGTGGATCGGCAGAGGCAAGCTGGCCAAGAGCAATGCCGATCAAGTCAGCGCAATCCGTGTGATCATAGAAAATCTGTCGCTCGAGGTCGCGTCACCCGACGAGGCGCGAGCGATGCTCGCGCTCAAGGGTGGCGACGCGGTTGCCTTCTGATCCGCCGTAGGCCGGACATGATCGACAAGCGAGTGCGAAGCCTCGCCGAAGCGGTGGCGGGGATCCCGGATGGGGCTATTGTCCTGTGCGGCGGCTTCGGTAGCGCGGGGCTGCCCGATGCCTTGTGCGAAGCGGTAATCGAGCAGGGCGCGCGCGACCTGACGATCGTCGCCAACAACGCCGGGACCGGGCGGGCGGGGCTTGCAGCGTTGCTCGCGGCGGGCCGTGTCAAGCGGATCATTTGCTCGTTTCCGCGTAGCGCCGGCTCCGTCGTGTTCGAGGAGTTGTACGCGCAGGGTCGGATCGATCTCGAGCTCGTGCCGCAGGGCACCATGAGCGAACGGATGCGCTGCGCGGCCGCCGGACTGGGCGGTTTCTATTCGCCGGTCTCGGTCGGAACGCGCCTCGCCGAAGGCAAGGAGCATCGCGAGATCGACGGCCGGCTTTATGTGCTCGAAGCCCCGCTAAAGGGGGATGTCGCACTGCTCGCGGCCCATCGCGGCGACCGCTGGGGCAACCTGACCTACCGCAAATCCGCGCGCAATTTCAATCCGACGATGGCGATGGCCGCGAGCCTGTCGATCGCGCAAGTGCGTCAGGTTGTCGAACTCGGCGAGATCGATCCCGAAATGGTTGTCACCCCCGGCATCTTCGTCGACCGCGTCGTCGAAGTTGCGAGCTAAATGGAGAAGTCTGATGCCGCTCAACCGTCGCCAAATCGCTTGGCGGGCCGCGCAGGATCTCGCCGACGGAGCTTATGTGAACCTTGGGATCGGGCTGCCGACCCTGGTTTCCGACTTTATTCCGGCCGAGCGGGAGATCGTCTTGCACAGCGAGAACGGCGTCTTGGGGGTCGGGCCGGCGCCCGGCGGCAATGAGATTGATTGGGATTTGATCAATGCCGGCAAGCAGCCGGTCACGCTCGTCACTGGCGGCAGTTTTGTGCACCACACCGACTCCTTCCTGATGATCCGCGGCGGCCATCTCGATCTGGCTTTGCTCGGCGCCTTTGAGGTCTCCGAAAACGGCGATCTGGCGAATTGGACGACCGACGATCCGAGCTTTCCGCCCGGCGTCGGCGGCGCGATGGATCTGGCGGTCGGGGCCAAGGAGATCCGGGTGCTCCTCGAGCATACGACCAGAGCGGGGGCACCCCGGATTCGGCGCCACTGCGGATACCCGCTGACCGCCGCCTCCGTCGTGCGCCGGATCTATACCGACCTCGCCGTCATCGACGTCACCGCCCAGGGGCTCGTCGTGCACGAACTGGTTGAGGACGTTGACTTTCCGACGCTGCAGGCGAAGACCGAGGCAGACTTGCGGCCGGCCTCCGACATGAAGGCGCTCCGCGCACCAGCTTTTTGAGCCCGCAGAGCTTAGTCCTGCCCGTCTCTCATCTTCTCGTAGCGCCCCACATCGACGATCTCGGCGATTGTGCCGTCGGGTGAGCGAAACTTGACCGTGCCGGAGTCGGGGCTTGACAGAAGGGTGCCACCGTTAGCCTTGATCTTGTCGATAAAACCTTGCCGATCGTCAACCTCGATGCCGAAGTGATGGATGGCGGGTCCTTCGCCTACCATTCTCGCTTCCTCATCGTCCTCGCTGTCATAGACCATCAGCGCGAGGTCGACATAGCCATCCGTCAGGTGCCGTGAAACGTGCCCGCGCGACCGCCCGGTGCTGACCTGACGGAACCCGAACACATTCTCGTAAAATTTTGTCGCTGCCTCGATGTCGCTGACTTTGAGCGCCACATGGTTGATCCGGGCCATTGCAGCTTCTCCTCTAAATTCGGGCGGTCCGAGCGGGGGCCAGAATAGCGCTGTTTCTCGACTCCGTATACGTCGTCGGACCTTTATGTAGCCCAGCACTCTAACCAGTCCCGAGCAGACATTGGGGAATCCGCCGCGCCCTACATCGACAGTCTCGTGAACCTCGGCAACCCGAATGCCGCCCAAGTCTCCTATGCAAGCAAACTATCAGAACGCGGCGGCCGGCATCCATCCGTTGGAGTCAAACTACATCTGGTCGAAGCGGGTTCGAACCTCGGCATTTTCAATGACAATGAGCCATCCCCAGCAACGTCCAGACTAAACCCAACAGCCGAGCAACTACCTGCAACTCATGGGCAAAACCTGGAGGTCGTCGCCGAGTCTCGAATTGACTGCGTGACAGGGCGCGGCTGCCGTGCGCACTGCATTTCCTCCGCGCGTCCGCCGCGCTAAAAATTCGTGAGGCGTTAGCTTTGGTTTAACCGGGTTCATGTTAAATGGAGCAGGTCTTACGATCAAACAAACCGCGATTTAGTCTCATGTGGAACCTCACCTCCTACGATGTCAATCGTATCAAAGGACAGCTCCAAGCCCGTCGGGCTCGAATCGATGCGAAATATGCCGAGGAAACAAAGGCACTTGACGCGGACTTTGCCGACGTCGAAACGCTCGAGCGAGTAGCTGCGGTCCTTGCGGTAAAGTACAAGGCGAGCGAACCTGCCGATCCTCCCGGGGACTCGGAAAACGGCTCTGAGGACAGTTCTCGGATCGAACCCGAAGCGGCGCCGGAGACACAGCTCGCCGGCCCCCCCAGCGACGGGAGTAGTCCAGACACAAAACTCGGCTCGCGATGGCGTCTGGCTCTGCGCGAACGTCCAGTCGTTTCCGAGGCCGAGTGACGAGTCGACGCCGAGAATCCACCCGATCCACTGTCGACCGGCCGAAAACGCCGTGCTGGCAGGTTTCCGTCCCCGAGACCCAGTGAGGACATAAGTGAACGACGGAGCCTTAGATACCGCGCACGCACCCAAAGACGTAGATGTGCTGGAGGCCAAGGAGGTGTGGAGCGAATACCGGCTGGCAGACGGCACGATATTGCGCATCAAACCGGTGATGATTACAGTTTCCCGTATCGAGGGAGAACACACCCTCGAAGGTGATCCGGTATACAATATGAAATCGACGCTGGTCACCGACGTTAGAGCGCCCCAAGAGCTGAAGAAATCGGCGTAGTCTGTGCCGATGGCCAGACACTTCAAATCAGATTCGTGGTCACCTCGGTCGTCCCGATCCTCCGGGTCGGTTCACCTGGGTCGAACAGACGAAGCGTTACCGCGAAGCTCATTGGTCCCCGTCCCGATATTCGTGGTGGGGTTCAGGAGTACTGGTTCTCTGTCATCTGGTGCAAGCAACCCGCTGCCACGACCACTCGTGGAGGCACAAGGGCCGCCGTCGCTGCCCAAAGAACGTGCACCAAGCGAGCATCCGCGCGAAAATCCCGCATCGGCCGCAGCAGCGGCCGATGTTGGCAGCGAGGCGGTGCCGACCCAGGATCGCCCGGCACCACCCAGGCAAGGCGACAGCATCGACCTGATCATCGACAAGCTGCCTCGCCATGCGCTCGTCAAACCAATCCCAGTCACTATTTCGCCATTGGGGGATCGGGTCTTCATCGCTTCTACACCCGATCTCGACATCACCGTTACCGGTAACTCCTTGAGCGATGCGCTCCTGCTCCTGAAGCAGCAACTAGAGTCGACATACGAGAGCCTTCGCGGCAAGGCATCGACCAGGGAGCAGGAGCGGCAACTCCGACGGCTGCACGAGTATATCCGCGAAAATTAGGTAATCCAGTCAGGTTGGCAGAGTAGCCGCCAGACCGGGTTTATTCGGCTGCGAGAGCGTCGCGGGTTTCATCCCGCGCCTCGTGCGCCCTCCGCGATGGACGCAGCACCAGGATCGCCAAGAGCGCCGCGACCAAGTTCATGATCGCCGCGATCGCGAACACGGCGTGCCAACCTCCGGTCGCCGTCGCGAGCACGTTGCCGAGCGGCACGAGCAGCGCGGCGGTCCCCTTTGCGGTGTAGAGCAAGCCCGCATTCGTCGTAGCGAATTTGGTCCCGAAGGCGTCGGTGCATGTCGACGGAAAGAGGCTATAGATCTCACCCCATGCGAAGAACACCAAGCCGCTCAGGATTACGAATGCGAGCGGGGTCTCTCCGAACATACTGAGCAACCAGATGCCCACGGCCTCGAGACTAAAGGCAACGAACATCGTGTTCTCGCGGCCAATATGGTCGGAGACCCAACCAAAGAAGGGTCGTGTTACACCGTTGAGGATACGGTCGATCGACAATGCGAAAGTCAGCGCGGGCAGAGTAATACCGAGGAGAGTCACCGGAACACTGTCGACCCCGAAATCCTTGGCGATTGGGGCGAGCTGTGCGACGGCCATGAGCCCGCCGGCACCGACGAGCACGAACATCGCGTACATGGTCCAGAATATCGGCGTCCGGACGATCTCCGACGGGGCATATTGTCGGCCGAGTGGCTGGAGGCTCGCCGGGCTTGCGGCGGCAGCCTCGTTTGCGCGTGGCGCTCGCAAGAACCACGATATCCCGCAGATCACAATGCCCTGGCCGACGCCGAAGAACAGGAATGCCGCCTCGAAACCGTGGGCGGCTATCATGCTCTGGATTGGCAGGACAGTTAAAGCCGACCCGGCGCCGAACCCGGCCGCGGTCAAACCGGCGGCGAGCCCCCGCAGGTCCGAAAACCACTTGAGAGCGTTGCCGATGCAGGCGCCATAGACCGCTCCTGCACCGATGCCGCCAACCGCGGCGGCCGCATAAAGAACGATCACAGAGCCGGCGACGGCATTCATGATCCAGGCAACGCCGACGAGAGCACCGCCGAGCAAGACCACGAGCCGCGGTCCGAAACGGTCGACAAACCAGCCTTCGACCGGCACCAGCCACGTCTCGGTCAGCACAAACACGCTGAACGCCACTTGTATGGCGGCACGACCCCAATGGTACTTCGCGTCGATCGGATTGACGAACAGAGTCCAACCATATTGGAGGTTGGCGATCATCGCCATGCAAATGATGCCGAGGATCAGCTGGAGCCAGCGAAATCGTGACGAGCGGACTGGGCCTGACAAAGGTGTCATTTGGCTATGCCCATAATTTCACTGCGCGTCCCATCCCTCACTCCTCGAGCCACACGTCGGCCAGATCTTGACCGATGTAGTGGCTCGGCGACATGTTCCAGCCCTTGAATTTTTCTCCGGTGACGACGATGCGGTTCCACCACAGGAGCGGCACCGTATAGGCGTCGTTCAGGGCGTGCCGCTCGAAATCGCGCACGATCTTGGCGCGCTGGAGCGGGTCGGTATTGAGCGCCTGCCCAATATAGAGCGCGTCCAGAAAGCGGTCGGTCGAGCCCGAGTGGTTGATCGGCGACAGATCGCGCGAAACGTATCTCGCGAGCTGTATCGTCGGATCGTCGAAATAATCGGCGGCGAGATCAGTCGCCGCGGCAAAGCGGCCGGTTTCGAGTGCCGTCTGCCAATCCTTCGTGCTCAGCAGCTCCTGGGTAGCCTGCACGCCGATCTCGCGCCACGCGGCCACGACGAAATCGCCGGCGGCGCCATAGGGTACCGGAACGTCTTTGCGGTTGGTCAGCGTGACCGTGAGGTTGGGCACTCCCGCTTCGGCCAGAAGCCGCCGTGCTTCCGCACGTGAGGCGGCGATATCGTGCGAAAATCCGGGGAGCGTTACGAGCTCGGCCTCGGGCATGCTGGTCGCGGTGCCCGGCCGCATAAGACCACCGACATATTTGAGAAAGGTGTTGTCGGCGAGCGTCTCCGCGCCGTGCCAGCGGTCGATGGCGAGCGACAGCGCGCGCCGCACCCGGGCATCCTCGAACGGCGGGCGGGTGGCGTTGAAGACGAGAGCCAGGTAGGTGATCCAGGGGCCTTCGCGCACGTCGAGGCGGTCCCCCGCCGCCTTGATCATCTCGTCGCGCTCGGTCGGGGTGAAGCTGCGGAATTGGGCCATGATCCGGCCGCTCTCCATCTCTTTCACGGCTGCCTGCCCGGCGATGAACTCCGCCCGGTAGCCGTCGAGATAGGGCTTGCCGGGGAGGAAGTACTTGTCCGAGCGCTTGCCCGTCCAATGGTCCCCTTTCACGTGCTCGACGAAAGCGAACGGCCCGGTCCCGAGCACGTGCGTCTGCGGGAACAGTGGATCGTCCTTGAGCTTGGCCGCACTGTAGATGCAGTTCCATGGCGAAGCGAAGTTTGCCTGCATGGCCGCGTCGGGCCATTGCAAATGAAAGACGACCGTCATCGGATCGGGCGTGGCGATGTCGGTGATCGCGGCGTAGTCGGCCTGTCGGACGGACAGGACCCCTTGCGGAGGATGGATGATGCGGTCGTAACTCGCTTTGACGTCCGCGGAAGTGAGCCGTGACCCGTCGTGGAACAGGACGTTGTCGCGCAGCTTGAAGGTGTAGGTGCGCCTGTCTGCCGAGACATCCCAGGATTGGGCGAGATCGCCCACGATCTGCGGATAGTTTGCGGTGTCGAATTTGAGCAAGGTGGAGTAGTGCGGGATCACCGGGTGGATGAAGACGAAGGAGAAATTGGCGTGGCAGTCGTAGTTGGGCGGCTCGGCATCGACCGCGAAGGTCAGGATTCCGCCTCGCGTCGGGGAGGTTTCGGCTGTCGCCGCGCCCGGGATGGCGAGCACAGCGGCGACGCCGGTCAGGAGTGTGAGCCAATGGAGCCCCCGCCTGCCGGCCGACCGGCCAGTCGGAGCGGTGACGTGTTTATCCGTCATTGAAATTTTCCTTTGACAGGGCGACTACTGGGTTTGGCCAGCTTGCCAATGCTGATATCGCTGGAAGAGGTCGGATTTCTCCTGGGGAGTCATTGGTGCGCCGCCGATCGACTGTCGGCGTTCGTCGACGAAGTGCGCGAACATCGCCACCAAATCGTCGGGGTTAGGGGCCTTGGCTACCTGTAGGTTGCGCTGCAACCATTGATCGGCAGGCGGATAGCGGCGCCAGCCGGAAAGATCCGCGGCGAGGTTGACCTCCTGCCATTTCGGATGATGGCCTGGCTCGAGCAACGAGTGAAAGCCGGTGAAGAATGCATCGACGAAATTCGCGACATTGCGTTCGCGTTCGGGAGCCATTTGGAGATTGGCGACGACCAGCACCGCGCCCACTGCGACGGTGTCGACCGGCTGATCCGGCGGCACGAGACCGGGGTAATCCGCTGCGGTCAGGCGAGTCGGCACATAAGCAGTAGCGACCGCCGAGTTGAACGGAAAGGCGAGGAAGTGGAACCCGTCATCCCGGCTGAGACCACGAAAGAGTGGAGCGGGCTTGCCCGCGACGAAGGCGAGTGCCGCGATCTCGCCATTGCGCAGCTTTTCGATCGCCACCTCCTGCGCGTCGTTGGTCATCGTGATCGTCAGCTTGAGGGCATCGAAGAGGCGTTTCCCCATAATCGCGGTGCCGCTGTCGCGCAAATCGACGTTCACTTTGCGGTTGGCCAGGTCCGCGATGCTCTTGATCTCCGGGCGCGCCAGCAGGTGGAATTCCTCGTTGTAGAGCTTGGTGATGTAGGTGATCGACGCCTCTGCGCCCGCGAGAACGCTTTGCTCCTTGGCGTAATCGAGGATGTCCGCGGGGACGATGGCGATGTCGATCCCGCGCAGAAGCTTGAGATCGATTAGGTTTGCGAGCGACCCGTTGCCGACCACAGGCACCACACGCCGTGTCGCCCCGTCGTTGACGATGTTGGCGAGATCCTCGGCGATGCGCACCGAGATGCCCGCGGAGCTCCCGGTCTCGAGCTCGACGACGCCCCTGTTGACCACCATCGCCTCAGGTGAGGGTGCGGTGGATCGCGCGGCGACTCCTGCCGGCATCGTGAGCGTTGCCACGAGGCCGAGAACGACGATAATTCCTGCTCCGATTGTCGGACGAGGCATCGCAGTCACCATTGCTATTGGGCTTCCAGGCTCTTGATCAGGATGTCGGCGTCGGCAGCGCCGAGATCGCGCGCACGGCGATACCAGGACAATGCGGTGCTGAAATCGCCGCGCACGCCGGGCAAGTGGGCGTGATCGAGGAATACCGGGTCGAAAGTCTCCCCCAACCTGACCGCCGCCTGCCCGTCTCCTGCATTGGCGGCGCGCTCGTAAAAAAGCCGGGCGGCAGCGAGATCACCCTTACTGAAGAGGGCGTCGCCACGGGCGACGAGCGCTGCGATCTCGGGCGCGGATAGCACAGGTCCGGCCGGTGGTGCAGGCGGACCCGGTGTTGCGACGCTCAGTCGTGCCTCCGGCATCTGCGCGGAGGGCGCTGCCGCGGTAGCTTCGGTAGATGGCGCTGCGACGGCCGGTGCCGCTGCGAGGCTCGCCTCCCGCGTCGGCGCGACAGGCGGCATGGCGTCGCTTGGCGTGGGTCTACCTGCCGGCTCAGCGGAAGTAGGCGTCGCCGAAGTCGATACAGCTTCTGGGGTCGACAGGACCGGTGCAGTCGCTACCACGCCGGCCGAGCGCGCGGGTTCTCTCTGGTTCACCAGTGTGCTCTGGGCCCCTGCTGAAACTACCTCTGCAGCAGTGCTGGGACCGGCGACGTGGTCAGCGCCTGGGTACGTGATCGAGAAGAGGGCGATGGTCGCAGCCGCGACAATCGCGGTCGCCGCCAAACAGAGACGCAGGCCCAGTGAACGCCGCGGTGTCCCGGCGTCGTGGCTCAACCTCGCAGTCCTCGCGGCCCGCATTGGGTTGGGCGGCGTTTGCTGTTTTGGGATATCGGGGGGAGCGGGTGAGGTGTCGTTGGCCGCGTCGGATGCCGCTTCGCCGCCGGATTGCAGCTTTAAGTTGTTCGCACCCGGGGTAATTATCAACGCATGACCGCTCCAAGTCCGCTCGAAATCTTCGCGTGATACAAAAAACACCACGCCATCGTGATGCGGGTCCCAGACGCTGACCTCTTCAGCTCCGGAGCGCCCACCTCCTGCGACCACCGCGACATCGGTGTTCTTGCGCACGATGAGCAGCGGGCGGGCGAACACTGCAGTCTTCAGCCCTTGCCAATCGAGCTCAATCGGCTCGGCCTGGAGCCCGAACTCGGCCGCGAGCTCGACAAGGCGTGAGAGAGGAAGGGTCTCACCAGCGAGATCAATGCTCCCGCGGGTGGCCTCGATCCGCGCAGCGCCGCCGTTCTGCACGCTCAGCCGGGCCAGGCACGAGATGGCGGTGCCGCGGGAGGCGGCGGGTTCTTGCAAAGGTTCCGTCGAAAGCTCGATAGGTATAGCCATTCGCAAGACGCGATTCACTTCGAATTGAGATTTTACTTAATCAATTTATGTGCAGCGTACTGCGGTCAAAGTATCCGTCTACAACATTAAGTTTTTCCTAAGAATGACGTGCCATCCGATTTGTCGGCGCGCACCGCTCGTGCGTCAGACGCGCCTCTACGCATCGGCTCGCCGATCGGCCGCGGACGCTCAGGACCGACCTAATTAACCTTCTATGTGCGTAAAACGCTTAATAAAACAGCGGTGTCCGCGGGGAAGCAGGCCATCTCTATTTCTTGCTGCTCGCATACGGGGCGATGATCTCGTCGGCGCCGTATTCCACGGGCTCGAGGATCGCTTCGGTTCTGTGTCGTTGAACTGGTCGAGGTCGATCCTTGTGATTTTCTGGAATTTCACTTCGAACACCTGCCGCTTCAACCACTTGTCGTCCTGACCATAGGTGAAAGAGCCGACGATGGTGTTGAACTCGTGGCTGCGGATGCCCCTCACCCGCGGTCCCGGCGAGCATGCATGCCGGGATTACCCCCGCCGCGGCCTAAGAGCGGCGGACGCCGCGCCGCGGAAGTCTCCTTTGGAAGATTGCTGCCTCCGTGTTTTTTGCGCCGGCTGCGCCGACCTACCCACCATCGTGGAAATAGCGGTCAACTCCGTCGGCGCCGGGTATGCAAATTAGCGCGCCCCGAATCGTCAGATAACGCAAATGGGCGAGGGCCTCGCCCAGCGCAAACGCCAGTTGATGCCGGTCGAGCGGCCGCCGGAACAGCACCGGCAGCAGCTGTGTAGCGCTCTGAGGGCTGGCGCAGGCGCCGAGAATTTCATCGCACCGTGTCCGGTGGTGCGCCGCGAGGGCGTCGATCCGCCTGTGTAGCCCAGAGAAGGGAAGATTGTGCGACGGCAGGACGAGCGTGTCCGGCGGAACAGCACCACGAAGCTTGTCGAGCGAGTGCAGAAAGCGCGACAACGGATCGCCGTCCGGTTCGTGGGCTTGAACACTGACATTGGGTGAAATCTGGGGCAACACCTGGTCGCCCGCGATCAGCACGCCGGTTTCGGCGCAATAAAGGCAGGCAAGTTCGGGTGAATGGCCTTCGCCGACGAGCACTCGCCATTCTCGCCCGCCGATCTCG
>DATEQL010000174.1:0-4117 GCA_035272665.1 Allostellaceae bacterium | reverse complement strand
GGCGGTGATGGTCGCCACGACCGAGTCCAATGGCGCGCTGCTGGTAATGCTCGGATTGGGCGGATTGAAGCTGAGGGTCAGGTAAGGTGTTGACACCGCGGGTGAGAATGCGACATCGACATAAAAGTTGGTGCTTCCCCATATGCTGCTCGGGAAAGCGCTCCCGAAGTTGAAGACGCCATTTCCGCCGACGGCTGAGCCGGCAGGAGCGGTCAGAGGGCCCGTCGTCACGCCCAGGGTCGGCGCATTGTAGTCCCGCTGATATGTGCTAGATGGCAGGTAGTAGGCTGCTACATAGGTGGTGTTTGGTGAGATCGAGATTGGTGCGGCGAAGTTGGCCACCTGCCAGCCCGGCAGTGGAGCCGACTCATGCGCGATGGTCACCGAACCGAGCAATGCGCCGGCCGCCGAATAGAGCTGGGCGACGTAACCCGACGGGCTGGCGACCGGTCGGTAGAAGCGGATCCCCGATATCGCGCCGGGCTCCGAACTCCAGAATTTCACGCCAAGCGTTATGGGCGCGTTGTCGGCCTGGGTGGGATCCACCGGAACGAGATTACCGAAAATATTAATAGATTGTGCTGAAGATACCACCGTACTGCTTAGGAATATGAGCGAAAATATAGACAATAGAGACGGAGTTTGACGGCGCATTTCTAAACCTGATTTGAGTACGAAGGCGTTTATCCTTGCGCGAGCAGGCGCGGGCGCCTGTCGACAAGGAAATGCGACACAGGGTCAGCCATGGCCCGACCCCGCCGCGCATTGTCGCGGTATCGATTTCGAGATTCCGAGCACTCGACGACGCCTCCTGACTGCGGTGGCCGCAGTATAGGGCCTCGAGCGGCACTGGCCAACCGTGCGCCTTGGCCGCTAGCGCCGGCGCTGCGCGTCAACTTGACGACAAGGCCAGCTCGTTTATCATGGCTGATGCAGCCGAGCGCCTGAAGACCGCGAAGGCGCTCGGCCTCTCCGTGCCGCCGTCGCTCTAAGATCCGCTCCACGGTCGAGCCGACCATCGCCGATGTCGCCGAGCGCGGCGATGGGGCGGTGTGCGAATTGTCGGAGCGTTTCGACAAATGGTCGCCGGCGAGCTTCCGTCTCGGCGATGCCGCGATCCGCGACCTGGTCGCCAAGGTCGCGCTGCAGACCATCGACGACATCAAATTCGCCCAAGCCCAGGCCCGCCGTTTCGCGGCGGCATCGCCTGGAACCTCAAGGATGTCGGGGTCAATCCCCTGTCCGTCGCGGTCCGCGAACCCCCTACGATGGCGTCGCTGGGCGCCGGACTGATCGCCTGGGTCGCGTCGGCACCACCGCGGTTCAGCGCCGACGGCGCGGCGCGTCAGACGCGCTGCCCGAGAGGTGGCGCGGAGGCGAGCGGTAAATGGAGGATCATTTGGTCGGGCGAATTGCTCGACTCAGGGCGGGTCGATTTTCGACCACGTCGTGTGCGACGATAGCATTTATATTGACAGATTCTCATCAACGTGGCACAGCTTCCCGAACGGAGTGAGGCAGCCGCGGCAAGTCGCCTCGTTCGGGCGGTTGGGAGCCATCCCCTTGCGGTAATCGGGCCTCCCCCCAATTCCTCTGCCAATCCGCTGCCAACCGCGTTTTACGGCCTCAAATTCCGCTGCCGGCAGGCTCGGAAAAATCGCGCCAAGCCACTGATCTACAAGATACTTTAGACGATGAGAGGGCGCTTTTCGGGGCCGAAAATGCGTTTTACCCCTGACCTCAGCGGAAAGGCGCCGAGATCCAGCGCGCTTCGTTGCGCGATGTCGAGGTCGAGACATTGCCGGGTGTGGTGCTCACCCACCGGCGGCGCGGGCGAGGAGATCGGTCACCTCCGCATCGCTCATCTGGTGGAAATCGCGATAGAAGTAGCCGATTGCTCCGAGCCGGCTCGGCGCCTCCAGGCAGACGGCTTCGTCGGCTTCCGTCGCCAAAGCCGCGAGCGTATCCGGCGGCGCCACCGGCACGGCGAGGACCAGCCGCGCGGGCCCACGGCGGCGCACCGCCTGTAGTGCCACCCGCATCGTCGCACCGGTGGCGATGCCGTCATCGACCACGATCGCCGTACGTCCGGCGATCTCCAGCGCCGGACGACCTTCACAATAGGATCTCCGGCGCCGCTCGATCTCTTCGAGCTGGCGTGCGGTCTCTTCCTCGATGTAGCTGTCCGGGATATCGAGACTGTCCGCCAGATCTCGGTCGATAAAAATCTCCGGGCTGGCGCCGTCGGTGACCGCGCCGAGAGCGAGCTCGGGCTGCCAAGGCACCCCGATCTTGCGCACGAGCACGATATCAAGGGGTGCCTCGAGTGCCCGGGCAATCTCGAAACCGACCGCGACACCGCCGCGCGGCAGGGCCAGGACGATCGGCTGTCGGTCCTTCAGATGCGCCAGCTTGCCGGCGAGACGGTGGCCCGCGTCGCTGCGATCTGCGTACGTCATCTTCCGGCCTCCGACATCTTTCTCATGATCAGGCCCTATGCTGGAATGACGATCGAGCGCTGGCAGCAGCGCAAGAGCCTATCATGACCCGAGGATCGAGGAACCTTGATGATCTGGATCAATTTCGGCGCACGCAACCGCCCCGGCGACCTGAAGGCTTGTCGCCTCGCCCCCGCGGCGAGGGCTGCGGTGCGGCCCCGGGGCGTCTTCAGGCGATGCGCATCGCCTGAAAGTGTGGGAGGAAACCAATGCTGAGGACGACCCGCGACATGATGTTGCCGACGGCGATCACCGGTTCCTACCCGCGCCCGCTGTGGTTCGGCAAGGCTGGATGGCGTGGCACGACATTCGCCCGGGCCGGATCCTGCGCGGCCCGCTCGAATACGCGGCACTCTGGCAGATCGCCCAGCGTCTCAGCGACCGCCCGGTGAAGTTCGGCGCGATCTGCGCGCCGGCATTGGCGAGCATGCTGTGGAACGAGCACTACGCCGACGACAAGACCATGGTGCTCGACCTCTGCGACATCATGAACGCCGAATTGCGCGAATTGCCTCTGGCCGGGTGTCCCTTGATCCAGGTCGAGGTGCCGCGCCATCATGGCCTGACGACCCGGCCCGACTGCACCGAGCCCGACCTCGAATTCCAGACCCAGGCTTTCAACCGCCAACTCGCCGGGGTCGATGCCGAGATCTGGGTGCACATCTGCTGGGGCAACCCCAACCAGCAGCGCGTCTATTGGGAAGTGCCGAGCTACGAGCGCGCCCTGCCCTATCTCCTGCAGCTCGATGCCGACGTCATCACCTTCGAATGCGCCAGCAACGACGGCAAAGATCTGCCGCTCTTCGCCCGATACCGGACCGACAAGAAGATCGGCATCGGCGTCGTCAACCACTGCAATACGGTCGTCGAGCCGCCCGAGCATGTCGCTCGGCTGATCAGAAAAGCCCTCGAGTACATTCTGCCCGAACGGCTGCTCATTACCACCGATTGCGGCTTCGGCCGCGAGGGGCTGAGCCGCCGCATCGCCTATTACAAATGCGTCTCGCTCGTCGAAGGCACCAACATCGTGCGCCGCGAGCTCGGGCTGCCCGAAGCCCATATCCGCGCCGCCGATCCCCGCCTCTCCTTCGCCAGCGTCGGCGGGCGGTAGCACGCACCGCCAGTCAGGGAAAATTACCCGGATCGCCAAGCATAAAAGCTAACGGTTTCCGTACATATAGGAACCAAAAGGTGGGTCAGCTGTAGATTACAAAACTAGCGCGATGTTCGCCCGTGTCAGGAACGCCGTGAGTCGAGGACGATTCTGGTTTCACCAAATCCTCGACCGACCCAATCATAGTATAGCATATCACTTCTTCTGAGGAATACCTGCACCTGTCGCCTTTGTCATATTATAACCAAAAGGATAGGAGAGATGGCCCTCTTGACGGACAATTGACGTTCTTTTGACTTGACCGTTGGAGATGATGTAACATATTGTAACCGATGTAACCAAATGTAACGAAAGGTCACAAACGTGTTACATTGGCCCCTGGAAATTCCAATCGGTACGGAAGCCGTCGCCCCTGCGGACGATCGAGAAGCGGCGGTTGCCGAGTTTATCCGCACCAAAGGTGTTACGCGCTGCCCAACCGCCTGTGTTCTGCCAACGCAAGGCA
>DATEQL010000173.1:0-7263 GCA_035272665.1 Allostellaceae bacterium | reverse complement strand
GAAACCATCGACGACCGGCCCGACGCGGTGCTCGCTTCGGTCGCGCGCATCGGCGCCATTACCCGCGACGTGCTGCGCTGCGCCGCCGCGACCGGCGCCACCCCGTTGAGCGTCGCGGATGGCATCGTCCGGGCGCGGATCGTCCGACGAGCCTAGCGTCGCACCGGGGAATGCGGGATCAAATCTTCCCCCGGAATCCGCGCTTAGGAACCAAAAGTTCGCAGACTCGCCGCTGGAGAGAGCTGGATTCGAACCTTCGGTTCCGGGCGAGAGCGGGTTCGATTTTGCCCGTGAGGTTCGTGGCCGACTCTTTGCTGGAGAGAGAAGGATTCGAACCCTCGGTTCCTCTCGCGGAATGGGAGGCCAGAGAGGTCGGCGGATCGATTTCGAATGCGTCTTTTTTTGCGGGGACCGAGAGTTCGAATCTCGCTCCCTCCGGCGCCGAGTCCGTCTCACAGTGAATCCGGCGGCAGCAGGCGATACGCCAGGACTCGCGATCATGGATCGGACCGGCGAGAGCAAAACCGTCGTCTGTGCCCTCGACGGCTGCAAACAACGCGCATCCGATGCTGTGTTGAGGCAGGTGGCGGGCCTGCTCGTCGGTCAGCAGCGGGCCTCTTCTTGCCGTGGAGCTGGAAAATGGAAACGCCCCCAAATTTCGAGGGCGTTTCGACGTTCGGACGGTTACGTTCGACGTGCCGATTAGGCCGCCTTTTGCTCCGTCACCTGAGGTTGCACAGTCGCGACCGTTACCGTAGTGCCGATCTTGATCGTGCGCGGCTTGGCTGCCTCGGGCACTTCGTGAACCACATCGACAGAAAGCATGCCGTTGTCGAGGCTGGCACCCACCACCTTCAAGTGGTCGGCGAGGCTAAAGCGCCGCTCGAAACTGCGTCGGGCGATGCCGCGGTGCAGGTAGCCGGCGCCGTTCTCGTCCTCCTTCTGTGCCCCCTTGCCCGTCACCAGAAGCGTGTTCTCCTGGACGGTGATGTCGAGCTCTGCCGGCGAGAACCCCGCCACGGCCATCGTGAGCCGGTACGCGTCTTCGCCGGTCTTCTCGATGTTATAAGGCGGGTAGGCGAGAGATGCGCTATCAACGCGGGTCGCCGCATCGACCAACCGGGTGAGACGATCGAAGCCGATCGTCGAACGGAACAACGGAGAGAAATCGAAACGATCCATGACCATATCCTCCTGTGAGCAACATGGATATCGGCATCTTCCAACAGGATAAATGCCAGTCTGTGATGCGCGGACCCAAAATGGCGACCGTGCATTTTCTTATATGGTGATTGAAAGTATTTTTATAAGTGGGGTCGGTTAAGTCTGATCTATATATTAGATCATTACGATGTTAGTTGAAAAACATTGGCCATTATCGTACCATTAAATCTCGGTTCAAAATCATTAGGGCGGAGCGTCTCACCTGCGAGGACGCATTCGATCAGCTCATCGAGCACCACATCCCGATCGGGTCGCGAACCTCGTTCGGCAGGAATGGTGGTTTGCCATTCGCCGGTCGGGCCACAGCGGCGAGGACACGCCCTCCATGAGGCTCGCGGGCGCCACGGGCACAGGGACGCGACCATGATCCTCTTGGCCTATCGGCACGGCTTGCGCGTCAGCGAGCTCGTGACGCTGCGCTGGGATCAGATCGACTTGAAGATCGGACGCATCCACATCCATCGCCTCAAAGGCAGTGAGAGCGGCCCGCATCCGCTCTCCGGCGTCGAGATCAGAGCGCTGCGCCGCGTGCGCAAGGACGAGCCAGGATCGTTCGTCTTCATGACCGAACGTAAGGCGCCCATGACCTCGAGCGGTTTCTTCAAGATGCTGAGCCGCACTGCACAGAGTGCCGGAATTGACGGCGTACATCCGCACATTCTCCGGCACGCCTGCGGGTACAAGCTGGTCCAATGATGGTGTCGACACGAGAACGATCGCGGCCTATCTCGGTCATCGCAATCTCCAAAATACATCGCGTTATACCGCCATGTCGGCCACCCGATTCAACGGTATTTGGAAGGACTAACCCAAAGAGATATTGCCCCCATTCTGCGTAAGCGACCGCTCTTGTCGATAAGTCCGGGGGGGGTCCAGTGAAAGTGGGGCCGTGTCTCAGCCCGGTCACCCCCGCTGGAACTGAGAGCGAGAAGCGTCCCGATCTGGTGACGCGTCACCCGAGCACTTTTCTTCCTGTGTTACCCAATGCAGATTTTTCGACGTCGCTCGAGGTGAACGGCGCTATCCGCCTTAGCAATACGGGAGCGCGGCGGTGATGGGGGAAAACGGCCGGGCGCGTCACAGCAAGTAATCCGGCACCAGGCAGCCATCTTGGTCCGGCCGCGGCCCCCACTGGGACATCCACATCCTCCAGCGCAGCCACAAAGCCAGCCGCTGATCCCACAACTGCGCTGGGTCAACTTCGAGCGGCTGAATCGCTTCGGCCGAAGGCTGAGCCTCAGAGGGTTTGAGACGAGAAATCTCGGCCTGCTCGGCGGCGATGTCGGGAGTATCAACCCCGTCGAAAGGCTGCACCTCGGGGGGCTTGTCCTCGACGACTTCGGCTGCGCCGTCGGCTGCACCGAGAACCTCGCCGGGTTGGACACGCCCAAGTCCGAGCCCGTGGGGGCGGTCTCGCTCGCCAAGCGTTGCGAGCCTCGGCAACTGCCGGGCGTTTTCATCGGATCCAATCGCGATCGGCCCCGCGGTTGCGCGCATCGGCATCACGGAGACGCCATCTAATCCCGTCGACGGCGTTACGCGCATCGTGATCGCCCGGTTGATAAGCCCGACCAGCACACGGGCGAGAGCGTCCTTGTCAACGCGATCAGGTGTGGCCAGCCAGTCGAGCGCGACTAGATCGGTAGTCATGTTCGGCCCGATTTCCAGTTTCACGATCATGTCGCCCTGCCGACGGCGCTCTCGTGATTTCCGCATGCGCAGCGTGGCGGCCGATGGCGCACCCATCTCAGACCTCGGCGTCATAGTGCAGTCACTCCTCTTCGCGCGCAGATATGGGGGCGTGGGTGTTCCTCGGTAGAGTTCCCTGCCATCTTGCGACGTAAATTATGAACTGCAGACGGTGGAACCTCTCGTGTTTTCGCGTCACATTTGGGTGCCATGTGACGTCTCGGATGCGGGGAAAAAGCGAGGATTCTTGCGGGTTGTGAGGTTGCGACGTACCCACTCCGCCATCACTTTCGTGAGAGCCCCGACCGACCTATCATCCGTACCAGGTCGATCATTGCAGCACTACGGCACTACGCCGGCGTCGCTCCCGGCTGCGGCGCTTCTGCCCGGCTTTTCGGGGGGGACACCAGATAGACACCAGAGAGACACCAACAACGTATCGTTGCGCTTGGGCCACCGCCTGATGGGCGGAGCGTCCCGGTCGGAAGCCGTAACTATGCTCGGAAAACGTCGGGTCCCACTGCTCCTGAAGAACCTGCAGCAGCGCTTGCTGGATCAGTCTGTCGACGACACAAGGTACGCCGAGCTTTCTGACCCCGCCGTCCGGCTTGGGTATTTCGACCCGCTTGACCGGCTGCGGCTGGTAGCTTCCATCGAGCAATTGAGACCGAATGCTCGGCCAGTGCTCACGCAGGTAGTCCTTGGCCTCGTCGATGGTCATCCCGTCGACACCAGGGCTGCCCTTGTTCCGTCGAACGCGTTTCCACGCTCTTTCGAGGTTCTCTCGGTCGCACACCTCCTCCATTAGCTGCTCCGTCGAGGCCGGGCTTTCGGGTGCTGGCTTCGCCGTGAATGGTTCGGTCCCTTGGACACCGCCGACCGGGGCTTCACCCCGCTCTACCGGTTCCAAGGCCAGTGAATACTGGGTCTTCTGCCGCGTTCCACTCATGAGTCGCCGGTCCTACTTACCACTCCCGATCGTTCGGGCCTTCGGCCATCGTTTCCGGCTCGGCCTATCCGTTGCTCCGCCTTTCGGCCTTGGAGTGCCTCACTAGCCTTGCCGACGTCTTGGCCTACTACGCCGTCTGCTGACTTCTGCGCCGCGGTCGGGTCCCCTTTCGGTTTCCCCAGTTCCGAGCTAGCTCGGAACACGACGCAGATCTCCCCGGGTAAGCTCGATCGCCTTCCCCGCGCACCTGCTGGATCTACAGCCATGGCCATTGATGGATTGTGGACTTCGCGGTTAGTCGCCCGCTCGTCCGACCAGGGACGCCTCATATCCAATTTCTGTTCGTCAGGTCGCGGTTTTGCTCCGCACTGCCTTCAGACGCCACCTCGCGATGACGCCCTTGTGTTTCGCTAATCCTTCACCTCCATCAGGTTGGATAGGGGACTTCCACCCCCAAGCTATCGAGCATGCCGGGCACACGACTAAACCGCTTCGCGGTAGGGAGCAGCGTCAACCCAACGAGAGAGGGGATAGGCAGGAGGCATAGTTCCGCGTTCGCGTGAGTGCTCGATCCTGAGGGGCTCCGTTTGCGAGAGCCTGGGGTGGTTGCATGGGCAGCCCACTCCACCTCGCACAGGAGCTTTCGATGACACCCCTTCGGCAACGCATGATCGAGGATATGCAGGTGCGGAACTTGGCGCCGCACACCCAGTCTACGTATATTTTGCATGTCTCCCTGTTCGCCCGTCATTTTCACAAGTCGCCGGAGCTGCTGGGCCCGGACGAAATACGTGACTATCAGCTCTACCTGACAAACCAACGGAAGCTGGCTCCGAGTTCGATCATCGTCACCACTGCCGCCCTTCGCTTTCTCTACAACGTTACTCTCAAAAGAGGCTGGAACTTGGCAGCGAACATTCCCGCTCCCAAGCAGCCCAAGAAGTTGCCAGTCGTTCTCAGCCGAGCCGAGGTTGTCCATTTTCTTAGCCGCGTCGAAGACATCAAGCACCACGCAATCCTGGCGACCTGCTACGCCGCCGGCCTGCGCGTCTCCGAAGCCGTTCGCCTGAAGATCAACTCACTCGACAACCAGCGGATGGTAATCCGGGTAGCCCAAGGCAAGGGCCGCAAGGATCGCTACGTCATGCTCTCGCCGAGGCTGCTCGGCATGCTGCGCGAATATTGGCGACTCGTGCGGCCGAAGGAGTGGCTCTTCCCCGGATGTTTCGGCCAGCCGATCACCACGCACGCCGTTGAGCATGCCTGCCGACAAGTGCGCCTTCGTGCCGGCATTGACAAACCCATCAGCCCGCATTCGCTCCGTCATGCCTTCGCGGTTCACCTCCTCGAAGCCGGCACCGACCTGCGGACCATTCAGCTGCTCCTTGGCCATCGTAACCTGAGCACCACCGCCCGATACTTGCAGATAGCGGCGGCCACGGTCTGCGCCACCACCAGCCCACTCGACTTGCCAGATCCGTCGCCGCCCGCTGAGCCGAACCCGCCTGACCAGGGCTAAGCGTCACCCTGATGCCCCGCGGGGCGGAAGTGGCGAACGTGTTCTGCCGCTACGGTGACGCCTATCGTCAACAGCACGGCGCTTCGCTGTCGACCGCGCAGCGTCGCGTCATGACCGCGATCGAGCAGTGTCGCACGGCTGCGCTCGGCGGCCACGTCGAACAATGCGACGCCTGCGGCCACCAGCGCATCTGCTACAACTCGTGCCGCAATCGCCACTGCCCAAAGTGCCAGTCCCTGGCCCGTGCCCAGTGGCTTGACGACCGACGATCCGAACTCCTCGCCGTGCCCTACTTCCACGTCGTCTTCACCGTGCCGCAAGAGATCGCCACCATCGCCCATTACAACAAGGGACCGGTTTACGACATCCTGTTCCACGCCGCCGCCGAAACTCTGCGCACGATCGCCGCCGATCCCAAGCATCTCGGCGCAGAGCTCGGCTTCTTCGCCGTCCTCCACACTTGGGGGCAGACGCTGCTCCATCATCCACACCTGCATTGCGTCGTCGCCGGTGGCGGTCTCTCTGGCGACGGCGACCGTTGGATCGCCTGCCGGTCCACCTTCTTTCTACCCGTCCACGTGCTGGCCCGTCTGTTCCGCCGGCTGTTCCTGCAATACCTGGAACGGGCATTCGATGCCGGCAAACTGACCTTCTTCGGCGCCTTGGAGCCGCTCCGCGAGCGCCGCGCCTTCCAGCGCCACCTCGCTCCCGTTCGAAAGGCGGAATGGTGGGTCTACGCCAAACCGCCCTTCGCCGGACCGGAACAAGTCTTGGCCTACGTCGCGCGGTATACCCATCGCGTCGCCATCTCCAATGATCGCCTTCTCGGCATCGAGGACGGCAAGGTCCGCTTCCGCTGGAAAGACTACCGCGATAGCAACCGGCAGAAGACCATGACGCTCGCCGCCAGCGAGTTCATTCGCCGCTTCCTGCTGCACGTTCTGCCCGAGGGCTTTCAACGCATCCGCTACTACGGCTTCCTGGCCAATCGCCACCGCGAGCACAAGCTCGCTCGTTGTCGTCAACTTCTCGCGATGCCGCCGTCTGAGCCGCCGGACGACCAAGCCACCGGGGATTATCGCGACCAATACCAGGAACTCACCGGTACTTCCCTGACAGAATGCCCCGCCTGTCACCAGGGTCGCATGGTCGTTATTGAACTGCTCAAGCCCCTCAAACCGTGCTGCCCGATCTACGACACTTCATGACGCCCGCTGACGCTCCGAATGCCTCCGACCGACCGCTTGTCGCTACCGAGCCACCGCAGGACCTTGCCGCCCAACCGATTGGCAACACTTCGCGCACTCGCCGTAACGCACCCAGCGGCACAGCGCCACCCGGCGCGCATTCCAATATCGCTGCTCGCGCCACAGAGCCTCGCGCTTCGGTCTGCTCAAGGCCCCGGTCCACAACCGCCGGAGCCATTCGATCCCCATAGCTGGCACCACCGTGCCACGGTTTAGTCCAACCCGTTTTTAGCGCACCGCCGCGGCCCCTCCTTCCGGAACCTCTCCGTAGAAATCGTGCACCGCGACGCTGCGCTAAAAACGCTCTGCATTATACTGTAGATAGATCGTATAGTTTCTGGAGCTTTGTGCCTCCGGCTCCGAGCTCACCCAGTATCACCTCGAGGCCGCGATCGCATCGATACACGCATGCGCTCGCCGCATGGAGGACACCGACTGGTAAGCGATCGTGTCACTATACGACACGCTGATGACGATACGTCCTTCCCCGATAGTGGCACTCAACAGGGCCATTGCGGTCGGACAGAACGAGGGACCCGGGCGTGGGCTCGAAAAGATCCGCTCGATTACCGACTGCGATCGCCTCGCCGGATACCCCTTCTATTCAGCGGCGCTTGGCGAACTCGAGCTTCGCC
>DATEQL010000172.1:0-4345 GCA_035272665.1 Allostellaceae bacterium | reverse complement strand
TCGGCATTGTTCCCATACTCGTGCATCATCAAGTGCGCGGCGCGGTAGATATCGACTTCCGAGAGCATCACGTTTCCCTGAGCACTGAAAGCAAGAGGCGAGTGGAACATCGTCTAGTGAAGGACCAGTGAGAATTATCAGGATTAATCTTCGCGTAGAATCCAACAAACATTAATGTTCATGTGTCAAGCACCCGCATGGCTGACAACTTATACATGATTTGCTTGGAAACCAAATAAATTCGTAGTAAATGCCGTCAACCATGTCGATGTGATAGCCGGGGTGAGTCAGCGCGACTCGCTCGCGTACGGACGGGCTCGATCCGATGAATGTGATGCGCGACGCACCGGCCAACCCAGAAGATCCCAACCAACGCGTGGAACACCATTTCGACCGCTGCGGGCGGTCCGACAGGGGCAGCAGGTCGGTCCGGTACGGCGCCCTGCTCGGCCCCGCTTTGGCGAGAGATTTCCTCCGCGCTCGCGCGGTATCCACCGACGAGCTCACGATATGTCAGCGCCCAAACCGAAAGAATGGTCCATCCCCGATGCTTGCGGGATCGGCCGGAAATAAATCCGTTCGTCCGGCCTGCGACTACCTGGACATGATCGGTTGCATCGTTCATACTGCAATTGTTTACGTTCCGAGGAACCTTCCGCCGTGGCCCGGCGATTCCAAGCTTTCCTCGTCCTTCGTCGCGGCCCACTTTCTCGCCGGGCTCATGCCGCAGATAGCCTGGGCTCAGCACATCACGATCGATGACCGTTTGACACGGCGCAGACGCTGGTTGAGCCTAACTACTCAATCACTGCGAACCTCAGCAAGCATGCTGGGCACCCTCGGCCAGGTGAGAAGGGGGTGCCCGCCCGCGGCGGACAGGGGAATGACTCGATGCAAATCGACACGCGATCGAAACCGGCGAGCGTGGGGATTTGGGCCGTCGCGCTTGCTGCAGCGTTGGGCTCAGCGGGCTCCAGCACCAAAGCTGCCGGTGGGCCGCCGAAGCTTGCCGATCTCTTGGCCGGCAATACTTTGAGCGTGGTGACTTGGGTCCCCCGGTCCGCTGCGAGTTCCGCCGGCGGAGCCTTGAGCCGTTTCATGTTGCAGGCCTATCTCCGGCAGGATGGGAGCGCATCGATTCGTGTATGGGATGTCGCTCGCAATGCTTTCACGAAACCGGTAGAGCGTAACTGGACTGTATCGGGCAGCAGGCTGTGCCTCGAACTCCCAAACCCCGCGCCCGCCAGAATTTGCGCCGAGGTTCATAGCTGGGGGCCGCGAATTGCCGGCGTCGGAACTGCACCCTACGTTATGCTGGACGGCGACCTCAGACCGGGGAACGCGATACTCGGGACACATTGACGCCCGTTCTGACCCGGTAAGCGGGGAGTAGGATGCTGGCAGCAATCGCAACAAGAACGCGCCGACGCGCCTGCGCTATCGCCGCCTTCAGCTTGATTCTGGCGACTGCAGGTCAGACTTGTGCACAGTCGCAAGGAGATGATGCCGTACACCTCGGCGTCGTTTCCTGTGCCGGGAACAACTGTCATGGGGCGAAGGAACGGAGCGAAGGCTCGTCGGTCGCGCAAAACGAATATCTGATTTGGTCGAAAAGCGACAAGCACCACCGCGCCTATACCGTGCTGCTCGAGGAGCGGGGGATGCGGATCGCGCGGAACCTCGGGTTGCCCAACGCCGCCACCGCGGATATGTGCCTCGCCTGTCACACCGACCCCGTTCCGCCAGCTAAACGCGGCCCGCGTTTTCAGCTTTCAGATGGAGTGGGCTGCGAGGGCTGCCACGGCGGTGCCTCATCGTGGCTCGGTACCCATATCTCCGGCGCTCGTCACAGCGATAACCTCGCGGCGGGGCTCTATCCGACCGAACGGCCCGCCGCGCGCGCCGAAAAGTGTCTATCCTGCCATATCGGTGATGCGGCCGACGACAACCGGTTCGTCACTCACCGAATGATGGGCGCGGGCCATCCGCGCATGCCGTTCGAACTCGACACCTACACGGCAGTCGAGCCGGCGCATTTCGTCGTCGACCAACGCTACATCGAACGCAAGGGACCGGTTGACGACGTGCAGGTCTGGGCAGTCGGCCAGGCAGTCGATCTAGGCAAACGCATGGGTGCGCTGCTCGAGCCGAAGCGCGCGCCCAAAGGCGTGTTTCCTGAACTCGTCCTGTTTGATTGCCAATCCTGTCACCACCCCTACAATTCGTTGCGCGGAGAGGGCATCACCACCGGGCTCGCCCCCGGCTCGGTTAAACTCTACGACGCCAATGCCATAATGTTGCACGTCATTGCCGCCCGCCTGGCGCCCGCCGCAGCGAAAGCATTGAGCTCGCACATGCTCGCGCTGCAGCGCGCCAGCGGCGAATCCTGGGCCACCGTCCAGGTTGAAGCGCATGAAGTACGCCGCCTGGCAAGCGAGCTGTCACCGATACTGTCCAGCCACGATTTCACTCGCGACGACATGAAGGCCTTTGCGGACGGCATCATCGCGCTCGGACTCGCCGGCGAGGATGTCCGGTATTCCGAAGCGGAGCAAGCTACGATGGGGCTCGCTTCGATTTTCAGCGCCGTCAAATCTTCCGGCAGTTTAAGCGAGGATCAGATAACCGCGATGACCAAGGCAATGAACGGCCTCTATGGCTCCTTCGCGTCCGATGAGACGTACCGGCACGAGCCGTTCGTCAAGGCGCTAAAGGAATTTCGGAGGACGGCGCCCCGATGAGTGTCAGCCCGACGGAAGGCTCCGGGCCGGAGGACAGAGGGAAACGCGGATGAAGGGCGAAGTTTCGGTAGTGAAGTTGCATGAGATCGCTATCGCTACTTTCGTCACCTTGATGCTCACAGTTGCGGCCTGGGCCGACCCACAAGCCCCGGACAGCGGGTCCAAACACCTTGGGGTCAAGTCGTGCTCGGGGGATAATTGTCACGGCGCAGTAAAGCCGGCCGAGCATTCGGCGGTCATGCAGAATGAATACCTTATTTGGTCACAAGAAGTCGATAATGACAGGGTCGATAAGCACCATAGGGCGTACGCCGTGCTGAGCGATGAGCGCGGGATCCGGATTGCACACAATCTCGGGCTCCCGGATGCCGTTACAGCCGAGATCTGTCTCAATTGCCACGCTGATAACGTACCAGAAGCGAGGCGCGGCCCCCGCTTCGAGATTTCGGACGGGGTCGGCTGCGAGGCGTGTCACGGCGGCGCTGAAAAGTGGCTCGGCGTCCACCTCTCCGGCGCCGGCCATAAAGCGAACCTCGACGCTGGGCTCTACCCGACCGAGAAGCCGGTCGCCCGCGCTGAAAAGTGCCTGTTCTGCCATTTTGGTGATCCGAGCGACAAAAGCCGGTTCGTCACCCACCTGATCATGGGCGCGGGCCATCCGCGCATGGGCTTTGAGCTTGACACTTACACCGCGGCCGAGCCGGCACATTTTACGGTCGGCCCAAAATATATCGAACGCAAGGGACCGATAAACGACGTGCAGGTCTGGGCGGTCGGACAAGCGATCAGCCTCATCAGGCGCACGGACGCGCTCCTCGAGCCGAAGAACGCGCCCAAAGGAATTCAACCCGAGCTCGTCCTGTTCGACTGCCAATCCTGTCATCACGCAGTGAGTCAGATCCGTTGGCAGCCGCGCAAATCCACCGGGCTCGCTCCGGGATCCCTCCAGCTCTACGACGCCGATGCCGTGATGCTGCGCGTCATTGCTGACCGCGTGGCGCCGACGGCGGCGAAAGTATTGAGCGAGCATATGCTGGCGCTGCATCACGCCACCACAGTTAATTGGGACACGGTCGTCCGCGAAGCGACCGAGGTGCGGCGCGCGGCTATGGAGCTCGAAAATTTAGTATCGAGCCACGACTTCACCGGAGACGACACGAAAGCTCTGGCAGAGGGTGTCGTCGCCATCGGGCTCACCGACGACGACACCGACTATTCCGGCGCGGAGCAGGCAACCATGGCGCTCGGATCGATTGCCAGCGCGATGAGAATGTCCGGCTATCTTACTTCCGGGCAGACCAAGGTCATGATCGATGCGCTGACTGGGCTCAACAAGTCCATCGCCGACGACGCCACCTACCAACCCGGTATATTCGTCACGGCTCTCAAAGACTTTCAAAAGGCAATACCGCAATGAGCCGCCGCCGGTTGCCTTGGAAATCCTCCGGGTGTAATCGTACAACTTAGGGCAAACTTGGACCAAATTGGCACGTGGTCATTGCGAGGAGCGCCTTCGGACGATCGCGGTAGGGACGGGCCTTGCGACCAGCCCCCCGCGCAGATCCCGGCATCGGCTTTCCCGCACCGGGCTCCTGTCTCGGGTG
>DATEQL010000171.1:0-2466 GCA_035272665.1 Allostellaceae bacterium | reverse complement strand
ATAGGCCTCCTGCCCGGCGGCGAGATCGATCTGCGCGAACTGGTTGACATCGCGGCCGGCGCTGTCGACCGTAATGGAATAGTGGGCCGGCGCCACGTCGCGATAAAAGGCGCCGCCCGGCTCCGATATTCCGAAGACTTGGTCGTTCAATCTTACGTAGGGGCGCGCCAAGGTTTCGTGCGGCTCGTAATCCCGGTAGAACCAGAGCCGCGCAGCCCCGGAAGGGAGCGGCGGAATCACCGCCGAGCTTGTCGGCGGCAGCTGAGCGCAATTCGCCAGGGCGAGCAGGAGGGCGATTGTCGCGCCGCGCAACCAATGGGACTGGACGGCACGGCTCCTTGGCATTCGTCGCCTCAGCGGGACAACTAGCTGCCACCATAGAAGGGTCGGCGGGCCACATCGGCTCGGGCGGCTTTGGCCGGGATCACTTGCGTGTAAAAGTTTTCGACGTAGCTGCCTCCGACCTCGCCGCCTACCCACTGCCCCTGAGATAGAACCTCGACAAACGCCTCCTGTCCGGCGGCAAGGTCGATGTCCGCGAACTGGTTGAAATAGGTGCTGAGATAGCTGTCGACCGTGACCGCGTAGTGCCCCGGTGCGACATCCCGATAAAAGGCCCCATTGGGTTCCGATATCCCGGCAATGTGACCGTTCAGCCTGAGATACGGGCGCTCTTGCGTCTCGCGCGGCCCGCCATCGCGGTAGACCCAGAGCCGCGCGTCGCCGGGCGGGATCGGCGGGATCGCCACGGAGCTCGTCGGCGGCAGCTGGGCGCAATTTGCCGCAACCAGCAAAAGAGCAGTCGTCGGACTACGCCGCGAATATATTTTGAACAAGGGGCTCTCTCGGAGCATCGTGGGAAGGATCAGCCGGCGCCGTAAAACGGCGTGTTGGCGATGGCGGCGCGAGCGGCGTCGGCGGGGAAGAGCTGGGTGAAGAAGAGCGCCCGAGAGGCGTTGTTGTCGCCGCCGCCCACTCTTTCCCGCATCGACAAGACTTTGATAAAGGCCTCCCGTCCGGCGCCGAGGTCGACTTGCGCAAACTGATTGGGGTAGGGGACGCCATAGCTGTCCACGGAAACCGCATAGTGTCCGGGCGGCACATCGCGATAAAAGGCCCCGTTCGGTTCCGATATCCCGGCCACCTGGCCGTTCAGTCTGAGATAGGGCCGATCCTGGCTGTCATACGGCCCGTCGTTCCGGTAGATCCAGATCCGGGCCTCGCCGGCGGGAATGGGCGGGACCGCCACCGAGCTTGTCGGCGGAACCTGGCTGCATCCTGCCAGAACCAACAGGAGGCTCACTGCGCAGCGCTGCAACCAACGTGGTGAGACACCGGGGATCTTGGACATGGTCCCGCTCCTCCCGTGATGCTTATGGGACAGCCGATGCTCGACAATTATTCCTGGTCATCATGATGCACAAAATACCGAGTTTGCACGTTCTTCGGCGCTTGCGCCCGCGGCTCGGCCTGCTGGTCGGGCTGATCCTGGCGATCGTGCAAGGACCTCCGTCATCCGGTGCTGCAACACGAAGAGCCAACGACTGCGGCGACGCCAAGACGGCGATCGAACGGTTGACTTGCGCAGAGCCGTCGCTCGCCGCTCTCGACGCCGCCATGAGTGCAGGCCTCCAAGACTACCGGGACCGGGCGCCGCGCCCGGCCGAGCGGGACGCTCGGCTCGTCGATCAGCGCCTCTGGCTCGACGAGCGCGCGAGGGCATGCCCGGCGGCGGCGCAACCGCTCCCCGACGGGGTGCCCGAAGACAACCGGAACGAGGGCGCGGTCGCCTGCTTGTCGCGGATCTATGAGCAGCGCCTGGCGGTCCTGCGCTACGAGCGCAACGCGGCGGCTTGGCCGCATATCCGGTTCCGCCCGACCATCGTCGAAGGCGCCGGCACAAAGCTATGCGACGATTTGCAACGCGACCTCGTGGCGAGCTTTCTCGATCGTGGGCTGTTCGTGAACCCACTCGGCGAGCGCGAGATCGGCTTCGTGCCGGTGTCCGGCCTCGGCGACAACCCGATTGTGCTGCGCGCCGATATCGACCTCTACAATCTCGGCAAACCCGTCCCGGTCTTGCAATGGACCGAGGACAGTGGCGGTCCGCGACCACCCACAGTCGAGTACCGCGCCTTTGAATCGCCGGCTGAATTGCTGAGCGCGATCGGCAGAGGCGTCGAACCGTTGGCCCAGAGCGTGCGCGAGGCCGCCAGTCCCGTCGTCGATGTCGCTCGGCTGCCTCGACCGGATCCGAAGAAGCCACAGACTGGGCCCCGGGCGGACTTTGCTCGCGGCTCGATCCTCACGGTCGACGAGATGCCGCGGTTTTTTCGCTACGAAGAGCACGTCTACCTGGCGGGCCCGATGCAGCCGGTCCCCGGCAAACCCGGCGACTTCGGCATCTACCGGCTTTACGGGCCGGCGCAGCTTCACCGCGTTTGCCTGTTCGAGGCGCATGTGCCG
>DATEQL010000170.1:0-2091 GCA_035272665.1 Allostellaceae bacterium | reverse complement strand
TGCAAGCCGGGTCGTCTCGATGCCGTCGTGGGATTTGTTTCAGTCGCAACCGCAATCCTACAGGGACACGGTTCTTCCTCCCGGCGTCAAGGCGCGAGTCAGCATCGAGGCAGGCTCCACGCTCGGATGGGAGCGCTACGTCGGCCTCGACGGCGCAATCATCGGGCTGAATCGCTTCGGTGCGTCGGCGCCCGGTGAGATCGTGATGCGTGAGCTGGGCTTCACCCCGGAACACGTTGTCACAGCTGCCAAATCCCTGATCCGGGGCGACAAACCCGGATAGAACCGGCGGCCCGAAATTAAACTCCGGCGACGCTTCCTTCTAATCCGAACCAGGCTGCAACTAAAGCGCGGCGGGTGGCATCTGACTAACGTGATAAGCAGGCGAGGTGCCGCGATGTTGACATATCGGCCAGAACTAACGAGCGGCCAATTCTTGTGGCATAACCGGACAAACCGAGAACTCACGCGGCCGGGAGAGCAGCCTCGGAGGCGGTTCGGAGCAGCCGATATTCCTCAGCGTTTACCGTCCTCTGGCGTGCCCGCGACCAGACATAGTCGCCCGCTTCGGCAACACTAGCGCGCAAGCGATCCCAGGGGATCACCGCCGTGATCGCGTCAAAGGGGTCCTGCTTGCCCTCGCGAGCCGCAATCAGGGCGGCGCCGACGCGCGCGGTCGAAAAGGGCGAGACAAAGGGCTTCATGAAGATTCTGGTCGACGCGCCGAGCAGGCAGATTTTGGGCGCCGCGATCCTGGGTCCTGGCGGTGACGAGGCCATTCACTGCATCCTGGACATCATGTACGCTAAGGCGCCCTACACCGTCTTGCAACGCGCGATGCACATCCATCCCACTGTTTCGGAGCTGATTCCGACAATGCTGGGCGAGCTAAAACCGCTGTGACGCGCCTTTTGTCGGTGCGGCTTGCGTGTACCGGGCGCTGAGAGGGAAGATTGAGATGGAAGACCACGACATCAGAGCGGCCCTGGATCGCCACTGGGCCGCCTCCGACGCCAACGACTTCGAGGCGGAGCATCAGATTTACCGAGTGGATGCGGTGCTCGAGTACCCGCAGTCGGGCGAGCGCATCCGCGGCCGGCGCAATATTCAGGCGTCTCGCGAAGCCCAGCCGAACAGGAAAAGCTTCACGGTGCGGCGGATACTCGGCGCGGCCGACCTCTGGGTCACTGAGTTCGTGCTCACCTACGACGGGCGGCCGTCTTACACGGTGAGCATCATCGAGTTCCGAGACGGGAAGGTGGCTCGCGAGACCCAATACTTCGGCGATCCGTTTGAGCCGGAGCCTTCGCGCGCTCAATGGGTTGAGCAGATGCGTTGAAACCTAGCCGGCATGAGGGCGGCTATCCACCGCTCCGTCGTGCGGAGCTACCGGTCGATACGGTCTCGCTCGCCCGTTATCTCATCGGCAAAGTACTGGTGCGGGAGATGGCCGAAGGCGTCGCCAGCGGCCGCATCATCGAGACCGAGGCGTATGTTGTCGGCGACGCCGCGGGGCACGCCTACCGCGGGATGACGCCGCGTAATCGGTCGCTCTTTCTCGAGCGCGGGCATGCCTACGTATACCTCGTCTATGGCAGCGCCTACATGCTGAACGTCTCAAGCGAGATAGCGGGGATTGGGGCTGGGGTCCTCATCAGGGCGCTTCAGCCGCGCGACGGTATCCCGATCATGCAGCGAAATCGTCAAATCGAGCGGCTGCGCGACTTGGCGCGAGGACCAGGAAGGCTCACCGCGGCGTTGCGGGTTGATCGTCGGCTCGATGGGCTCGATCTGTGCCGAGAAGGCCCTTTATGGCTCAGACGCGATGATCACGAGCCCGGCGAGATCGGCCAGAGCATCCGGATCGGCATTGCGCGCGAGGCGAACCGTCTCCTGCGATTTTATGTTCGGGGCAGTCCGTTCGTCAGCGGTCCAAGGTCGCTCAAGGCATAAGTGTCCGGCAGTGAATAATCGCTCCGAAATTACACCGTCATGCCCGGACTTGTTCCGGGCATCCACGTGTTGCGGCCGTCACCAAGCTCCTGAAAAATATGGTTTGACGGCACTGCGTGGATGGCCGGGACAAGCCCG
>DATEQL010000169.1:0-4015 GCA_035272665.1 Allostellaceae bacterium | reverse complement strand
GCCTACGGGGTCCCGCACGCCGCCCGTGACGTCTTCCTCGACGACGACCAGACACCCGCCGCGATCGCCAGGCAGCTCGCCCAGGTCGAGCAGGTCGCGCGGCAGCACGGCAGCGCGATCGCCATCGGCCACCCGCACGATCCGACGATCGCGGCCCTCAGGGCCTGGCTGCCGTCGCTCGGCGAGAAGGGGCTCGCCCTCGTCCCGGTCAGCGCAGTGGTGCGCCACCGGATGACGGAGGAGGGGGAAGCGAGGCGGCCCCCTTCCTGACCCTCCCCCGCTCAGGGGATGGAAGGGTGGGGGTTGCGGGGCCGCCATCGAGCTGCTAAACGTCGCCTTATGGTCCGATTCGCCCAGTCAACAGCTTGGTGGTGGCCCGTCTGAAGCAGGCGGCCATCGTTTGAGTTTTTCCGATGGAGGCCGCCGCGGAAGCACCGGGCGGCCTTCGCGATTTAAAGAGCGGACCTTCTCGGATCTCCCACGGCGGCCATGACCCAGAGGGGATCCAAATGCAGCTCGAGAGCTACCTGACCGTCGGCGGCATCCGCGTCCGGCGCGAGATCGCCAACCGCCCTTATAGCCCGGCCGACACGGCACTCGCCGATGCGCTCGACACCCGGCGCGGTGTCCTCTTTTCCTCGAGCTTCGAGTTTCCCGGCCGGTACACCCGCTGGGACATGGGTTTTGTCGACCCGCCGCTGGTGTTCACCGCGCGAGGGCGACGGTTTTCGATCGACGCGCTGAACCGGCGCGGCCGCATGCTCCTGGAACCCATTGGGAAGGCGCTCGCCGGTCTCGCAGCGACGAGCACCGAGAGAACCGCAGACGACCGCATTTCGGGCGAAATCCGTGAGACCGAAGAGCGGTTCTCCGAGGAGCGCCGCAGCCGGCAGCCCTCAGTATTCTCGGTGCTGCGCGCGCTGATCCACCTGTTCGGGAGCCCCGAGGACCAGCATCTCGGGTTTTACGGCGCCTTCGGGTACGATCTGGTCTTCCAGTTCGAGCCGATGCAGCTGCGCCTGCCGCGCCCGGACGATCAGCGCGACCTGGTCCTCTATCTGCCGGACGAGATCCTCGTCGTCGATCATATGCGGCAGTCGGCGGCAATTCACCGGTACGAGTTCGAAGTGGCCGGCGCCTCGACGACTGGTCTGCCGCGCACGACCGCGTCCGATTCCTACCGCCTCGATCGGGCGGCGGCCACCCGGCCGCGCGAGAGCGATCACGGCCCGGGCGAATATGCGGCACTGGTCGATCGTGCCAAGGGTGCCTTTGTTCGTGGCGACCTGTTCGAGGTCGTGGTGGGTCAGCTCTTTGCCGATGCCTGTGCGGATCCGCCGAGCGTGGTCTTCCATAGGCTGCGTCAGGCCAACCCGGCGCCCTACGGCGCGCTGATCAACCTCGGCGAGGGGGAGTTCCTCGTTGCGGCCTCGCCCGAGATGTACGTCCGGGTCGAAGGCCGGCGGATCGAAACCTGCCCGATCAGCGGCACCATCGCCCGCGGCCGTGACCCGGTCGAGGACGCCGAGCGTATCCGCGAGCTGCTCAATTCGACAAAGGACGAGAGCGAGCTGACGATGTGCACCGATGTCGACCGGAACGACAAATCACGGGTGGCGGTCCCCGGCAGCGTGCGCGTCATCGGCCGGCGCCAGATCGAGCTCTATTCGCGCCTGATCCACACCGTCGACCACGTCGAGGGCATACTTGCCGAGTCGTTCGATGCGCTCGACGGTTTCCTGAGCCACGCCTGGGCGGTGACGGTGACCGGCGCGCCGAAGCTCTGGGCGATCCGCTTTATCGAGGACCAGGAGCGCTCGTCCCGCCGCTGGTATGGCGGCGCGATCGGGCGGGTCACTTTCGACGGCAACATGAACACCGGCCTGACCCTGCGCACGATCCGCATGAAGGATGGCGTGGCCGAGGTCCGCGCCGGCGCAACCTTGCTCTACGACAGCGATCCGCAGGCGGAGGAAGCGGAAACCCGCCTGAAGGCCGCCGCCATGTTCACCGCGATCCGCGGGCCCGCTGCGGCGGCCGCCCGCGCGCCGCTCCCGACCGTGGCCGGCCGCGGCTGGAAGGTGATGCTGATCGATCACGAGGATTCGTTTGTTCACACCCTCGCCAACTACATTCGCACGACCGGCGCCGAGGTCGTGACGATGCGCCCGGAACTGGGACGGGCGGAGCTGCGGCAGGGGGCCGATCCCGATCTCGTGGTGCTATCGCCGGGGCCGGGCCGGCCGACGGATTTCGCGATGGCCGAGACGCTCGATCTCCTGGTGCGGCGCCGTCTCCCGGTGTTCGGGGTCTGTCTCGGCCTGCAGGGGATCGTCGAATACTTCGGCGGCTCGCTCGACGTGCTGGATGTCCCGGTGCACGGCAAGCCGTCGCTGGTCCGGGTCCTCGGCGGGCGCCTGCTGCGCGGCCTGCCGCGCGAGTTCACGGTGGGCCGCTACCATTCCCTTCACGCAAGGCGCAGCACCTTGCCGCCGGCGCTCACCGTCACCGCAGAAACCGAAGACCGGGTGATCATGGCGATCGAACATGCCGATCTGCCGATCGCCGCCGTCCAATTTCACCCCGAATCGGTGATGACCTCGCAAAGCGAGATCGGCCTGCCGATCATCGCGTCGGTGCTCTCGGCTCTCACGCCTCCCTAACCCTCCGCCGCCTACGGGGAGGGAAGGGTGGGGCGGCAGCGCTGACCCGCGGGGCTCTCCGGCAATTTCTCCGACCCCTGCAAAAGCCTGATCTTTGCCCATAAATCCGCCTCGGGCCGGCCCTCCGCCTCTCCGCTCGCGCTTTGCCGGGCCGGCTCCGCGGGTGGGTCCGTCGGCGCAGGCGAACGAGGCCGAGACGGGGCCTGCCGCAACGCGGAATGCGCGCGAACAAAGCGGCGCGCCGCGGAAACAGCGCAGGCGGTACCGTAACGATCCGCGGCGGGGTCGGGCCATGGCCGACCCCGGCGCATTTCCCCTGTCGGCAGGGGAAAAACGCATTTCAGCGCACGAAAAGCAACCCTCGCGACGTCGATATTCTTACGTATATCAGTAGCTTGGCTACGATTTTGGGGTGTCGGCTGGCAGCGGAATCCCGTACGGTTTTAGCGCCCCAAACCGGCGTCGGCAGCGGATTGGCAGCGGAATTTGGCATAGCGGCCGAACCTTGCTCTATACGCATGGTATAACCATTTTAGAATTAATATTATAGCATGTCCATATTATATTGGCGCTGGTTCAGCCATCGCAAGGGATCGGCATCGGCGTTCGACAACGGGAACGGGTGATAGGTCCGAGACCCCTGATCGGAATAGCGCAACGATGGCTGCCGACGCCTTGCGTTAATCGGCATAGGCAGCATCGGGGCGCGAGGCGATATCGCCAAAAGGGGGTATGGCCTCTTTCTTGCACTGGCACGCTGGCGGGCTCGGCTTTGAGGGGTACATCCAGGCCGATGCCGCGCCAAGAGAGGAGCGGCTCCGATGTCGACCATCACCGTTTTGCCGACCCGGGTTGGGGGGCTCTACAAGTCGCGATTTGCGCAGGTGGTCGTCGGCTTGCTGCTCGGCATCGGGCTCGGAGTGTTTGCGCCCGAGTTTGCGACCGGGCTCAAATTCTTCAGCGACGCATTCCTGAAGCTGATCACGATGATCGTGGCGCCGATCGTTTTCTGCGTCGTCGTGCACGGCATCGCCGGGGCCGGCGATCTGAAGAAGGTCGGGCGGGTCGGCGTCAAAGCGCTGATTTACTTTGAGGTGATGACGACCGTCGCGCTGATCGTCGGCATTACGCTGGCCTTTCTGATCGGGCCGGGACACGGCATGAATGTCGACCCCTCGACCCTCGACGCAAAGGCGTTGAGCACGCACGCGGACAACATCCACATGCTGCAAGGCGGCGGCGTTGGCGGATTTATCCTGAATATCATTCCGACGACGTCGTTTGACGCGCTGGCGCGCAACGACGTGCTGCAGGTCCTGTGCTTTGCCGTGCTCTTCGGCGTCAGCCTCGCG
>DATEQL010000168.1:0-2214 GCA_035272665.1 Allostellaceae bacterium | reverse complement strand
CCCTCATTCCCGCCCGGCCAGCCATCTCGCCGCCCCGCAGACCACCTGAAAATTCCATACCCCTGCGGCGAGCTCCGATCCACGTCAGTCCAACAGAGCTTTCGCATCGGCGAGCGACGCGAAAACTCTTAATTCGTTTTTTTGCGGGCAATTCTGGCCGCCGATCCGGCGAACGACGCTGCTTTTTTCGTCAGCTGGCCGCGTCGAGGCCCATCTGCCAGAACTCGGCTTCGAGACGAGCGGCGAGGGCGAAATTGGCCGCAAGAGAGGGAAAGCGACCCTCTCCTCCACGCCGCGCGAACTGGTCGTCGAGCGCCGCTTCGGCCTCATGGGCCAGCCCCTGGTATTCTGATCCGGCGTACATCTCCAGCCATTCGCGGTAGCGGTTTCCGTCGAGCCGGGTGCTGGGATCGGCCATCCTCTCCGCGGCGATCACGGCGTAACCGACAATGCACGGGGCCAGCGCCACCTCGAGGTCGAGCCGGTCGCCAGCGAGGCCGCGATCGAGCACGAAGCGGGTGTAGGCGATCGTCGCCGGCGCCTCGGGTTCGGTGGTCATTGTCTTTTCGGAGAGACCCCACCTGCGGCAATAATCGAGATGAAGTCCGATTTCGACATCGAGCGTCGCCGCGACAAGACCTTGCGCTCGGCGCATTTCGGTCAGCGTGTCGGATTTGTAAATCGCCAGCCCCCAGGCGCGCGCAAAATGCAGCAAGAACAAGTAGTCCTGAACAAGATAGCGTCGAAAACTCGGCTCCGGCAGATCGCCGCTCGCGAGCAGGAGCACGAATTCGTGGCGAGTATACGCGCGCCACGCCGCTTCGGAGGCCTTCACCAAACGGGCGAAGAGCGGCGGCTGGCTTGTCATCAGAGCGAACTCCGGGGTTAGCCGAGAAGGAGATTGCGCGTCGCCGCCGGCAGCCGAACGGTCAACCCGTCGAGTTCCTCGGTGATGATGATCTGGCAGCCGAGCCGGGAGGTTTTGGTCAGATTGAAGGCGAGATCGAGCATGTCCTCTTCGTCTTCGCTCGCCTCCTTCAGCAGATCGTACCACTCCGGATCGACGATGATGTGGCAAGTCGAGCAGGCGAGCGAGCCTTCGCAGGCCCCTTCGATGTCGATGTCATGACGGCGAGCGACTTGGAGCACCGAGTCACCGAGCCGTGCGTCGACCTCGCGCCGGGTTCCGTCGCGCTCGATAAAGGTCAGCTTCGGCATCAACCAGGGTCCGGCGCAGCTTCGAGCTCCGGTCGCGGCGCCAAGTCCTCGGCGAGGACCGCGGCGGCGAGCGCCGGGGCCGACCCGGCCGACAATTCGTCCCGAATGGTGAGACGCAATACCGCGAGCCCCGCGCGATCCGCAGCCTCCAGCAGATGCCTTGTGGAGCCGCCGTCAGGTGTCGCCGCGAGCACGATCACCACATGCGTTATCGGACGCGCAAGCACGCGCTCGGCGCGGATGCGGGCCCCTTCCAACAGCAATTGCCATTCTCCCGTGGGGGCCGCGATCGCCGGCACCGGCAGCGCCCGCACGTAACCCTCGCGATCGCTTAGAACGAGCGCATTTCCACCGACCGAGAACGCTACTTCGGCTTGGCTGCCGCTGGCGTCGATGCCGATCGCAGCCCCCGGCGCGTCCGCATCCGCCGGCCCGCCGTCCGGCTCCTCGATCTGGAACAGCTTCACCCGAGACAGCTCGTCAGACGTGAAAGGATTCGCCGCAGCCGCAACGGCCCTTCTCGTTCGGATTGTGGAAGGTGAAGCCGCTCTGCAGCTTCTCTTCGACGTAGTCCATCTCGGTCCCGAGGATGAACATGACCGCCTTCGGATCGACCAATATCGTCACCCCCTTATCTTCGACGACTTCGTCGAATTTACCCTTCTCGTCGGCATATTCGATCGTGTAGCTGAGCCCGGAGCAGCCGCGGGACCGCACGCCGATCCGCACGCCGACCGACGGCTTGCCGCGCTTGGCGAGCAGTGCTTGTATGCGCTCCGCCGCGGCATCCGTCACCAACAAGGCCTGCTTTCTCGCCAACATCCGAGCTTCTCCCAAAGGCGAATTCCATGGCATCGGCGCGAGCCGAGACATCAATTCCTATATGGGGGTGCCCCCCTGCCCTGCCATCGAGGTTTCAGTCGCGAGACGGCTCGCGCCGGCAGCCAGCGCGTCGATCGCAAAATCGACCTCTTCCGGTGTCGTAAACCGGCCGAG
>DATEQL010000167.1:0-3177 GCA_035272665.1 Allostellaceae bacterium | reverse complement strand
GAAGCGGGCCGGGTCCGACATCAAGGTGCGATAGAAGAGCGTCTGGTTGGTCTCGAGCAAATTCATCAGGTGAATGAACCGATCGAGATCGGTGGCCTTGCCCTTGAGCTGCAGCAAGACACGACTGAGCTGAGTCTCGATCGACTCCGTCACATCGGGAACCAGCCCGACCAGCCCCAGCGCCTGCCGCTCGGCCTCGGTAAAGCCGGTGGATTTGTTGACTCTGGGGTCGTGCAGAAGGTCGATGCCTCGTTTGCTATTGCCGGTATTGGAAGCAGACATTGGTTTCTCCTCTCTCGGAAGCGTCCAGTTCAGATATGCATCGCAGCCTTCACCTTGGGCCAGATCTCCTGCGGCGCGCGAGGCCGCTATTGTGGGCGCGGCGGACGGGCGTTCGCAATGGCCACCAAGCGGCCCCAGGAGATCAGGTCGGGCGAGCAGTCGTCGCGATCGATCATGCATTCGATCAGCGTCGGCCCATCGTGATTGGCGACCGCCACCTCGATCGCCTCGGCCAGTTCTCCGCCATTGGCGGCGCGCACGCCGCGGCCCCGACCGTCCTCGGCGTTGAACACGTTGATCAAGCCGGCGTAGTCCCAGTTCTTGATGTTGTTGTAGGGACCGTCATGGATCTCGACCTCGATCGTGTAACCATGATTGTTGATCAGGAAGATAATGACGGGCAGCTTCCGCCGGATCATCTGCGCCACCTCCTGCGCCGTCAGCTGAAACGAGCCGTCGCCGATTAGGGCGATGACGCGCCGGCCCGGTGCGCCCACCGCATAGCCGAACGTGGCCGGCACCGACCACCCGATCGACCCCCACTGCATTTCGATCTCGAATCGCGCACCGCCCGGCAGCTTCATCCCCATGCCGTTGAACCAGGAATCACCAGTCTCGGCGATCACCGTGCTTTCGGCCGTGACGAGTGCCTGGACCTGCCGGAAAATCTCGGTCCGCATCAGCTTCCCGTCGGGCTTCGCGGGGTGTTCGGGCTGCGGCCGGGCGCGGATGCGCCGGTATTCGACCATCGTCGCATCGCGCTTCTGCACCTTGCGGGCCAGGCCCGAAAGGAAGTCGCGTAGATGAATGCGGCCGAAATCGTGCCCCTCCAGGCAGACACGGTTCTGGTCCGCCGTCAGCACGCCGGCACCGCTCGGCATCGCGGTCCAGCCGACGGTCGAGTAATCATTGAAGATCGTGCCGATGCAGACCACGCTGTCCGACCAGTCAAAGATTTCCCGTGCGCCGGGAGCGCTGACCTCGCCCCAGTAGATGCCGGCGAACTGCGGATGATCCTCCGGAAAGAAGCTCTTCGCCGCGGCCATGACCGTGACGGCACAGCCGAGCGCCTCGGCGAGCTCGATCGCCTGCTTTCCCGCGCCAGCTGCCCGCAGTTTGCTGCCGATCAGCAGGATCGGCTTCTGCTTCCCGCGCAGGAATTCCGCCGCAGTTGCGATGGCGGCCTGCAGCGTCTCCGGGTCACTCGGCTCCTCGGCAACGAGCGCGCTGATCGGCCCCGGCGCCGCACAGGGAGCCGCGGCGATATTGCAGGCGATCTCGATATAGGCCGGCTTCTTCTCGCGAAGCGCGGCGCGGATCGCGGAGTCGATCTGGTGGGGTGCGTCGGCAGCGGAGGTGATGGCGACAGCGGCACAGGTCAGTTTTTTGGCGATCTCCAGCTGATACGACCAATCGTGAGTCGCAAGGGTATGGTGCACCAGATGCTCCGTCGCGCGATCGTTGGTGTTGGGCGCGCCCGACACCAGGATGACCGGCAGGTTCTCGGCATAGGCGCTGCCGATCGCATTGATGGCGGAGAGACCGCCGACACTGAAGGTGACCACAGCGGCGGCCGCGCCGCACGCGCGAGCGTAACCCTCCGCGCTATAACCACAATTCAGCTCGTTGCAGCAATAGACCTGCTCCAGATCCTTGTTCGTCAGAAGCTGGTCGAGCAGGACCAGGTTGAAATCGCCCGCGACGGCAAAATGATGCTTCAGCCCGATTTGCGAAAGGCGAGCGGCGAGATAGCTACCGACAGTGTATGTCATTGCTGGCTCCGGGTGTGTAGGTGTCCTATTAGGACGTTACCGAGGTGCGCGACGGCGTCTCCTGGTGCTTCGGAGACCTGCTCGCCACCTGAACTCGATAGAGGTGCTCGCCACACGTCAGCACTTGATTCACTTACTTGTGTCCCCGGCTACGTACGGCCTTACCATTTTCGCCGGATCGACGACGCGGTCGAACAGCTCCTCGGTCACGAAGCCCAGCTTCAGCGCGGCTGCTTTCAGCGTCAGGTCATTATCCATCGCGTAGTGCGCAATTTTTGACGCTTTGTCGTAGCCAATGACCGGCGAGAGCGCCGTGACCAGCATCAGGGAGCGGTCCACATACTCCTTGATCTTCTTCAGATTAGGCTTGGTTCCTTCGATCAGGAACTTGCGGAAGTTTGTGCACCCGTCGCTGATGATCGTGATCGAGTGCGTAATGTTGAAGATCATCAGCGGCTTATAGACGTTCATCTCCAGATAGCCACCGGCGCCGCCGAAGCCGACCGCTACGTCGTTGGCCATCACCTGCACGGCGATCATGGTCAACGCCTCCGCCTGGGTGGGGTTCACCTTGCCCGGCATGATCGAGGAGCCGGGCTCGTTCTCGGGGATCTGCAACTCCTCAAAGCCGGCGCGCGGACCGCAGGACATCAGGCGGATGTCATTGGCGATCTTGTAGAGCGACACCGCCAGCGTGCGGAATGTTCCAGACAGCTGCACCAGCGCGTCATGCGCTCCTTGCACGGTGAACTTGTTCGGTGCGCTGACGAACGGCAACCCGGTGAGCTTCGCGATCTCCGCCGCCGCCGCTTCGGCAAAGCCGGGGGCCGCATTAATGCCGGTGCCCACCGCGGTGCCGCCGAGCGCCAGCCGATAGACGCCCTTCAGCGCATCCTCTATCCGCTCGATATTGTCGCTGAGCATTCCGGCGTAGCCGGACCATTCCTGGCCCAGCGTAATCGGCGTGGCGTCCTGCATGTGGGTGCGGCCGATCTTTACGATGTCCTTCCATTCCTCGGCCTTTGCCGCGATGGCGTCGCGCAGGCCGCTGACGGCCGGCAGTAACCGCCTCGTCACGTTCACCGCGGAGGCAATGTACATCGTCGACGGGAACGTGTCGTTC
>DATEQL010000166.1:0-2264 GCA_035272665.1 Allostellaceae bacterium | reverse complement strand
GCTGAACCGGCCGCGGCACTCCGCGTCAGGCAGCCCCGCAACCCTTCCCGAGGCAATATGGTGCGGTCAGTGCGGCGCTCAACCCCGATCGACACCGCCCCTGGAGCGCCGTGCCCCTAGGGCGCGGCCGCTAGCGGAAGGGCGTGGTATCCCTCGAATAGAACGGCTCGTCAGCCGGCGGCTGATCGTCGCTTGCCGGCGTCGGCGGCGATGGTTGGCCGAATCCTTCGTTCGTCTCGCGGCCTTCTTCCTCGGACCGACCCATCTCGAAATCGGCCGGCGTCGTTGGGCGTGGCGCACCGGGCGGGTTGCCCTCCCCATTGGCGTTCATGACGCGGAAATAGTGCTCCGCGTGCTGATAAAAGTTTTCGGCCGCAATCCGGTCGCCGCTGGTCGCTGCTTCGCGCGCCAGAGCAACGTAGCGTTCGAAGACCTGAAAGGCGTTGCCGCGGATCTTTACGTTTGGGCCATTGCTGTCAAACGTCTGGGTCCTTTGGGGCATCCGCGGACGGTTGTAGTGCGGATTGCCCCCGTTGCCGCGACCGCGCGATCGCTTGTTTGGTCCTGGTCTCATGACACCTGTCTAATCGTGGTGGACACTTTCGCACCGATGTCCGGCGGGAGCATACCATGGCCCCTCTCGGGCGGTTCCCGGCAAGTTTGCGCCGCTGTCCCAGACGATGGTGAGCCCCCGAGCGCCCCCACCCTAGACGGGAAGACAGCGCATTCCAACAACTTTCTGCGCCGCCCGCGTGTGCGCCCCGGCCACGACGCACCGGGCGATGCCGGCGAGATCGCGCTCGCATCCATCGTCCGCCAGTCCGATCGCTTGCAACATCGCCGCGACGGCTGGTGCCTGACCCAGCCCGATCTCGCACGCAAAGACGGCCCGTGGCCCGAGCAGTCGTGGGAGATCCACCACAAGCGCCCGATAGGCGCTGAGACCGTCCGCGCCGCCATCCAGAGCGCGAGAGGGATCGTAAAGGGCGACCTCCCGCGGCAGATCGGCGAGTGCTGCGCCGGTGATATAAGGCGGGTTCGAAACGATTACGTCGAACCTGCTCGAGAGTGCCCTTCCCCAATCGCCGACGAGGAAATGAGCCCGCTCGGCAAGACCGAGTGCAGTGGCATTACGGCGCGCAGTCATCGCCGCGCCCGGGGCGATGTCGACACCAAACCCGATCGCAGCCCGGAATTCGGAGAGGAGTGCCAGCAGGATGCAGCCGGTGCCGGTACCGAGATCGAGGAACCGCAGTGGCGCCGCGCGGTCGAGAACCCGCCGCAATACGGCCTCGACGACCGTCTCGGTCTCCGGCCGGGGATCGAACGTGTCGGCTGATAGGGCGAATTCCAAACCCCAAAATTCGCGACGGCCGAGGATGCGGCTCAACGGTTCGCTCTCGACCATCCGAGCCAGCGTCCGCAAAACGCGATCGACCTGCGGCACGTCGAGCATCCGTTCCGGCCGCCCGAAGAGCTCGGCCGGCGCAAAGTCCGAAGCCGAGGCGATTAACCGGCGAGCCACGCGGCGCGGTTCCTCGAACCCGGCCCGGGACAGCGCGGCGGCAACCGCGGCGAGCAGCGACCCGAGGGTCTCTGTCACCTCGGGTCACCCCTCGACAGTTGCCAATCGCGCGGCCTGGTCCTCGGCGAGGATCGCATCGATGATCTCGTCGAGCGCCTCACCGCTCATCACCTTGTCGATCTTGTAGAGAGTGAGATTAATCCGGTGGTCCGTGACCCGGCCTTGCGGAAAATTGTAGGTGCGGATGCGTTCGGATCGATCGCCGCTGCCGACCTGGCTCTTACGCTGCGCAGCCCGTGCGCTGTCACGCGCCTGCCGCTCCATCTCATAGAGACGCGAGCGCAGCACTTTGAGCGCCCGCGCCTTGTTCTTGTGTTGCGACTTCTCGTCCTGCTGGATGACGACGACCCCGGTCGGCAGATGGGTGATCCGTACCGCGCTGTCGGTCGTGTTGACCGATTGACCGCCGGGTCCGCTCGCCCGGAAGACGTCGATGCGCAACTCCTTGTCATCGATCCGGACGTCGACCTCCTCCGCCTCGGGCAGCACGGCGACGGTGGCAGCAGAGGTGTGGATGCGCCCGCTCGCCTCGGTCTCGGGTACCCGCTGGACACGGTGCACTCCGGATTCGAATTTGAGCCGGGCGAACACATCCCGCCCGCTGATCAATGCGCTCGCTTCCTTAAGCCCGCCGAGGCCGGTCTCGGAGAGGTCGAGAACTTCGAACCCCCAGCCGCGC
>DATEQL010000165.1:0-12805 GCA_035272665.1 Allostellaceae bacterium | reverse complement strand
GCCTCCGTGCGCGGTGCGGCCAACACCGGCGGTGCTGGAAGTCCCGTTGCCCTCGCGATCCAAGCGGCGGATCATGGCCGCCTCCGTGAAAATGCACGACTGGAGGCCGACAGGGATACTAGAACGGCGTGTCCGTGAACCTGCGTCGCCATCGGGCGTCGGGAGTGGAGGACGCGATGTTGGAGCTGCTAGAGCAGCAGAAACGGCTGACCACCAATCAAAAGAAGATCGTCGCAGCGGCGGTGATCGGCGACATGCTCGACTATTTCGATTTCGGGCTGATCGGCTTTGCTCTCGCCTTTATCATCGGCCCTTGGGAGCTGACCTACGGACAATCGGCGATGATCCTGCTGACCTCGGGCATCGGCGGGGTGCCGGGCGCGTTATTTTACGGTTGGTTGGCGGATCGCATCGGCCGGCGCACCGTCTTCATTATCACCGCGCTGAATTTCTCGCTCGCTACCGGGGTCATGGCGCTGACGCCCGACCACGGTGGCTGGATCTTTCTCAGCGTTTGCCGCTTTTTCGTCGGCTTTGGTGTCGCGGGCCTGTTTACGGTCGACTTGCCGTTGGTGCAGGAATTCGTGCCGACAGCAAAGCGCGGCTTTATCGGTGGGTTGGTGACCTCGCTGCTGCCGGTCGCCGGCATAATGGGCGCGGCGCTTGGCGCGTTTGCCACCCCGATTATCGGCTGGCGCGGCCTGTTTGCGATCGGTCTCCTGCCGGCGGCAGTGACCCTGCTGATCCGCGCCTGGGTTCCGGAGTCGCCACGCTGGCTGATCCGCATGGGCCGGCTTGACGACGCCCGCCGGTCGCTCGCCTGGGCATTGCAGATTGATCAGAGGGAAATCGAACTGCCGACCAGCATCCCCGAGCCGCAACCGACGGCCTGGCGCGAACTCTTTCGTTACCCGCGCAGCATGGCTTTGTCGGTTCTGACCAGTCTCGGCTGCCAGGCCGGCGGGGTCGGGATCGGGCTGTGGAGCACGACGCTGCTGGTGCTGCTGCTCAGGATCAAACCCGCCGAGGCGTCGTATCTGATGATCTATGCGGGTTTTGTCGCCTTGGGCGGACGCTTCGCCTTTTGCTACCTGTCCGACGCGATTGGCCGCCGACCTTCTGGCGTGCTGCTCAGCTTTGGCGCGGCCTTGTCCCTGGCGTTTGCCGGATATTACCACGACGTCTTTATTGGCAGCGTTTCGATATTCTTTGTGATGCTTCTCGGTCAGCGCTTTTTTGGCGATGGCGGCTACGCCGTTGTCGGGCCCTATGCGGCGGAAGTCTGGCCGTCAAGACTTCGGGCAAGCGGCATGGGTTTCGGTTTTGGCATCGGCAATTTTGGTAAGATCCTCGGACCTCTCGGGTTGGCGCTGATCGTCGGCTCGTCGGATGTGATCAGTCCTAAGGCGACGATCGCCGCGATCGAGCCGGCGATGATGTACCTCGCCGCTTGGTATGCGCTCTCCGGAATCGTCTTCATACTGCTTGGCTTCGAAACCAGGGGCCGCTCGCTCGAAGAACTCGACACCGCGCTAGACAAGCCGCGCGTTGCTACGGTTCAGCCGGTCTCGGTGCAGCCATAGTAGGACGCGCTTTGCCGCCTAAGTCGGAAAAAGTTTCATCTAATTAGGAGCTCTCCGCAGCCCGTGGAGCTACGGCGCTCAGGCGGCCAAATCAGCCTTTAGAGATTTAAGCCTCTCCATAACCGCGGGCCTTCCTCGCCGACCTCGCGATTGCTGTCCGGAGCTGCTCGTGCAGGGTCAGGATGCGGCGAAGCGTGTCGGTCGCCTCGGCACTAACCTCGGCGACCCCGGTTCCCGCCCGGAGCGGAATCCAGGGGGCCGGGATCGGAATATACTCCCGGAGCTGGCGATCCTGCCCGAGGGACCCGCTGGTGGCCGTCTGGACCGAGGGCGCGCCGGCAATCTGCTTGAGGCTGGGTTGGCAATAAGTCAGCTCGAGCACTTGGCGCAGCTTCCTTTCCCGGAAATCGTTATCGCCGATTGCCGCCCAACGGCGCCATGATAATCAGGCGATCCACCGGCCGGGCAGAGTTGCCGTTCGCTATAGATCGCTCTCGTCGTGGCGGCCGAGCCGGCGAGGACGCCGACGATACTTCACGGAGGCGCCAGTTCCACAAACCGGACGTTGACCATATCCTCGCTCTCGGACGTCTTGCCGCGGAAAGCGCGCTGATCCGGCGGGTAGAACAGCGACATCCGATATCCGCCGCCGACCCGCGCGTCGAATTCGTGGATCTCGCCCGTCATCTCTGCAGGAGGAAGCCAGTCGACGAGAGCGGTCGGGTCCAGGAAGGCCGCGTAGATCTCTTCAGGCCGAGCCCTAATGACCCTCGATGTGCGGGTCCAGGCGTCTGCATGCTCTTCGGTCATATGGCGGCTCTTCTTGATCCCGGTCAAAACCCGGCCTGAAAATTAGACGGGCGAACAGTCCGATTTCCACCGCGACCTTCGGCGCGACGAGGGCATCGTCAGCGACGTGCCAGATCGGAAGATGACGCACCGTGGCGCGAAGCGCCCCTGCTTCTTTGCCGCGACCTCCGCGATTGGTAATCGGGCCACGTTGGAGAAACATTGAGAACAACGATCTCGACACGGGAGCGCTCTGAGGGATACAGTCGTTCGCGGAGCATCTGGCGCAATTCTTCGGGCGTGCCGGGGGCCAATTTCTTATCCGGATGCGAGGGCAAATTCTTGCCAGCAACGGGTCCGAACCAAAGGACGAGGTAGATACCTCTTCCATTCGCGCGATAATCCTTGGTGTACAGTTCAATTAGTTGCTCTGAAGGCGCATCCCACACGTTTTTGTGCCATTGCCCCTTAATCTCCACGGGAAGCCCCATGCCGTTGTAGATGACGGCAACGTCAGCACGTTTAGCATCCGGCATTCGTGTTTCCGGGTTCGCAGCAATGGCCTTCGGAATGTGTCCCCGTAATAAATCAAGAAGCCGGTCACGACACGTGTTTTCGTCACAAGGCGATGCCGCCGACCAAAAGGGCTTCCAGGCTGAAGTATCGCCCTGTCGCAGATAGAGCTGTACGGCTTCCATCGCGTCGAGCGTCAGCGCCTTCAGATCGTCGATTGTCTCGGGCAGACCGCCCGCGAGCGTGGATTTCACCTCGGAGAATGAGGGGGTAAGATACTCGGTGTCGCGCCTCAGTCTCTGCTGCTGCGCGCGAACGTGCTTAATCTGGTCGCGGTACGTGACGGTGTAGGAACTCGCGACTAGGCGAGCCAGCGCTTCGGAGGCCTCTTCGCTACTGTCAATCCCAATTGATCCAATGGCTGTTCGAATGAATTCCGTGGCATCCCATGCGTTTTGATCGCCCCGTGTGCTGGATGGGTGTTCGGCCGGTGGCCAACGTTCTGCGAATTGTTCTACGATAAACTCAAGCTGTCGGATGGAGAGAGGTCGCCATCGTTCTTGCCGGCCGACGCGAACAAGTGCGCGAATCGCCCAAATATGAGCTGGATCCTTATTACAGAATGCTCTGAGCTCGATTTCGCTGGTCTCGAAGTCGGTCAAAAACAACGCCGCCATCCAGAGAGGCCGCAGTTCGCTTTGATCCGGCTTTAGCGACGCGATGCGCTCGTGGATAAGGGCCTTGAGTTGATCACGTGGTGCGAACTGCATCGAAATATCAAGCAATTCGTTTTGCACAGCCAGCCTGGCATTCGGATATGCCTTGAGCCAAGCGAACGCGAGCCGGCCCGCGACCCGCCGATAACGTTCGTCATGCCCAAGCTGGTATAGGCCTGGGATATGCTCACGCCCCGCCTTTATCCGGGGTTCGATCATGATGGTGAGAAATTCAGTGATTTCTTCATCAGAGGTAAACACCTCGCCCTCAAGCCGCTTGCCGAGATCATCACCGAGCGTCTGCTCGTAAAGGTCCGAGTACTCCCACCAAGCTGCCAAGACCGCCATTAGAACGCTACGCGACACCGCGCTGAGTGATTGGCCGGTCCGCACAAGCTCCGCAGTGCCGCAGATAAGAACAGGCTCAACATCAAGTGTCTTACCTTCGGCGTGTGTCTCGCTGATCTGTTTTGCGGTCGGCAGATCGTCGCGGAATAGGACGCGCACGAAGCCCTTGAGCGACACCTGAGTCAGGTCGTCACCGAGCCAATACTGTAAGCGCGCGATGGCGCCGCCTTCGTGATGTAGATCGGAGTAGCGATCAAGATAGGCGTTTGCCAAACTGCTCAAAGCGCGAAACGCTGTGCCGTTGGCAATTTCCGTGTAATGAGCGGCGAATTCTGCACGGTGTTGACGGAACCTACGTTGTTTGTCCCTGCGCGATTTTTCCTGGCGGCGTTGTTCCTCCTTGCGCCAGTCGAATTTGGGTGGGGCCGTGACTTCATCCCAGTGACGCTGCAGTTCTGGATGGCGTTCGATACCCCGTCGCGCCGCCTGCTCGATCGCCGAAACAAAACCCTCCAAACGAGTGAAATGCAGCAAAGCCGTCCACAGCTCGATATCGAAGTTTGCCAGTGTCTTGCGACCGGCGATTTCGTCCAGGAAGGCCACGGCGTCCTCGGGACGTGACCGCGAGTTCGGGGTTTATCCGTGGAAGATCATGCACAATCGCCATCCAAGGCGCACCGCCAATCTCATCGTGGGAGAAGGACAGACGCTGTACCCCCCGGCGTAGGGCAGCGTTTGCCTTGAGAAACGCACCAATTCTCGAGCGGTCCTCGTCGGAGCCGCTTTCGCTTTCCATTAGTCGAAGCCAGCACCACAAACGTTCATGACCTGGCGGGGGCTCTCGCCCAATGGCTGCATTGATGAGGCGGTGCATGGCCCAACCCATATGGTAGCCCATACGCCAATGAGGGCTTCGTTTGTGCGCAGTAATGCGCTCTGCGACGCGGTCCAACACCGCCGCGCTTTGCGTTGCCGAAAGCCTTCTCAAAAGCAGATAGTCAGAGCCAATGACGTGTCCCGCGCGTTCCTCTCGGAAGACACCATGGTAATCTAGAAGCGCATCGCAGATATCGTCACTAGCGAGCTCGTTGGGATCCAACTGTCCCATGACTTCCAGGGCTAGGCGTTTGCTAGGCGCATCCCCGCTCATTCTCAGTTTTCGTATAAGGGCCGCCCAGTCAATGGCCACCTTCGAATTCCCGAGGGCTTTGGCAGCATCGTAGCGCTCGAGGTAAATCGCGTTTTCGTCTTCGACCAGCGCGGTCAGTTCCGGAACGATCTCTCTCGTCAGCGTTGAACCTGGCAACGCTTCGAGGACGATTGTCGACAGATGCACGTGGCGATCGGGTTGCTTGACCAGTTGCAGGATTTCAGGCTTCAGCTCTGGTCGAGCGAGACCTGCAACAGCGCGCCGTCCCCAATCGTCGCTCCGGAAATACGGATCCTCGCTTGCCAAGGACGCTAGCGATCGCAGGAGCAATCGCGCGTGCTGCAGTGAGAGATGTTCAGCATCGCCGTAGCGCAGGGCAGCGTAAGGGTCGGTTCGGATGCAGGCCTCGGTCATGCGCGGCGCGAAGTGACCGAACCAGGCGTAAAGACCGCGCAAGGCGGTGGGGACGCCACCACCAAACATGAGACCTTGAACTATGCGCCGTTCCGACAGACCGGCATCGAGCCGTTTGGCCAACCAGCGGGCGGCGAGGAATTCGGCGACCACTCGGTGATAGGGAACGAGAAGGTTTTCTTCATTGCTGCGAAACAAACGTGACTTCAACGCGACGGCCGTGAGTGGCGCGCCTGGAATATCGGCGAGGTCTCCAATGGCAACGAAGCCCAATGGTATGGAGTGCGGCGGGCGGTCCGCGATGCCTGACGAGCCTGACAGCAAAAGGTGCGCGAAGATTGCACCCGCGGAGTCGATTAAGCCATCCACATCCGACATGCCGCTTACGCCGCGTTGGTGAATCGGATTGACTTCGCGCACGAGGAGCCGCGATGCGCGATCGAGCAGATCGGCACGCCCATTTGGCAATCCTTGTTTGTCTGCCGCGATTTCGGCAATCAGCGCTAGAGTCAGAGGGTTTGCGTAGAATTCGCTGAGGTCCCGGCGATCAAGGTCTTCAAGCAACTGTTCCGCGTCGACACCCTCTCTGCCGTTGAGAAAGCGTTTCGCGTCGGCCCGCGAGAACGGCTCGAGCCTCGCCGTGGTCGGTTCGACGCCGTAGTCTTCCCAAATCTTATGCCGGTCTGCCGAACCATTCCAGTCAGCAGCGCGGCAGAACAGGATGAAGGGCGGATAGCCCATCGCAGAGAGTTTTTTGAGGACTTCGTCGACTGCTGAGGCACCGCTCGAAGCCGTAAGCTCATCCAGCCCGTCGATGAGGATTGGTAGCCCACCTAGCGGCTTCAATGGCTCCAGGTTAGCGCTGCGAACCAATGCGCCCGCAGAAATTCGCCATGCTCCCAGTCGCGTCGCCGGGCGCTCGGTGAGCTTGCTCTTCCCCATTCCGGGATCGCCCAACACGATAAGCGGGAGCGCGAGCGAAAGGATATCGGCTTCGGTAACGCGTGTTTCCGTTCCCCTCTGGCTGAAGCTCAGCTCTCGTTCTACGTAAATCTCTGCTATCTGGGCCATCATCCCGCGAGTCGTACAGCTACCACATTAGAATAGCACGAGGCCGATTGCTATGAATTTACCAAAGTGACCGCCCATTCTGCGTCATGGGTCCGGTGAACATATTTGCTTTACACTTCGAGTCGGCAGCTGAGCTAATGGCAGCAATGCGGAAGCGCAGTCTTCCACCTATAGCCCAACTTTAAATCAAGATACCTACCAGCTAACCGCGCCGGTTCATGATGCCGGATCCATGAGCTAGGTTTCCCCGCCCGACACCTCACCAAGGAACAACCGATGGCGCTCGATGCACTCCTGACCCATTGCCGCCTCGCCGACGGGCGGCTCGTCGATATCGGGATCGCCGGCGGGCGTATCGCAACCATCGGCGAGGCCGCCGCGCCATCCCTGTCGAACCGCGTGCCGATCCTCGATGTCAGCGGCGATCTGGTGCTGCCTGGCCTCGTCGACGGTCACATGCACCTCGACAAAACCCTGATGGGGCTGCCGTGGATGCCGCATATGGCGGGACCGACCCGGATGAGCCGCATCGAGACGGATAAGACAATCCTGCCGCACCTCGCGGTCTCCACTGAGGAACGCGCCGGCAATCTGATGGAGGCCTGCGTGGCGCGCGGCACCGCGCATCTGCGCACCCATGTCGACATCGATCTCGAAAGCCGCCTTTTGAAGCTCGACGGTGTGCTCGCGGCGCGCGAACGGCATCGCGGCCTTGTGAGCGTGCAGATCGTCGCCTTTCCGCAAAGCGGCGTCATGCGCTGCCCCGGCGTCCTCGACCTGCTCGACGCGGCGGTGCAGAGCGGCGCAGATCTGGTCGGCGGCATCGACCCCTTGGAGATCGATCGCGATCCCAAGGGTCAGCTCGACGGCATCTTCGCCATCGCCGCACGCCGTGGCGTCGGGCTCGACATCCACCTGCACGAGCCGGGCGAGATGGGCCTCTTCAATGTCCAGGAGATCTGTGTCCGCACCCGCGCGCTGGGCTTGGGCGGCAAGGTCACGATCAGCCACGCTTTCTGCCTCGGCGACATCACCGAAAAGAAGGCCGCGGCCGCGGCGGAAATGATGGCTGAGGCCGGCGTGGCGCTGGTCACCCACGGCGCTGGCGGTCTTACTCTGCCGCCCTTGGAGATATTGCGCGCCGCCGGTGTTCTGGGCTTCGCCGGGAACGACGATATCCGCGATACCTGGTCGCCCTACGGCACCGGCGACCTCCTCGAGCGCGCCGCGATCATCGGGTGGAAGGGCGATTTCCGTCGCGACGACCAAATCGAGACCGCCTTTGATCTGGTCAGCGGCGCCGGTGCCAAAGCACTCGGCATCGCCGATTACGGTGTGGAGGTCGGCGGCGCGGCCACCCTCTTTACGATCGCGGCCAGCGGCGTTCCGGAGGCGGTCGCCGCGCACCCACCGCGCAAACTGGTGCTCTTCGACGGGCGCATCGTCGCCCGCGACGGCGCCGAGTTGCCGGTCCCGGCGCCGATCGCCTGAGCTGCTCCTTTGCTGCCGGGAGGAAGAATCATGGATCGCACGCCGCCGCCTGTGTCGCTGACCGCCGCCCTCGCCTTACCGCGAACGCCGGGATGATCAGTCGAGGTGTTCGTCGACGGCGACCTTGAGGTACGGTTCGCCGCGCGACCCACCAACGGCCCGCAGGTTCCGCACCATCGCGACGAACTCTATTTTGTTGCCGCCGGCACCGGCCGGTACCGGGTCGAGGACAAGGTGACCGTGGTAGGCCCAGGGGATGTGCTGTTTTGCGCCGCCCATGTGGCGCACGGTTTCGAGGATATCTCGGCGGACTTTTCCGTCTGGGTGCTGTTCTACGGGCCGCAGAAGTAGTGGGCTCTCGCTGATAGGCCGATTTCGCTTCCCGCCATAAGGAGGTAGCAAATGGCGGCCGACACAAATGACGGCAGCACGCTCGAACAGCGGCTTCGCGTGATCGAGGACCGCCTCGAGATCTACAACGTGATTGCCAGCATCCGCCGAGCGCCGATACCGGTGCCGGAGATTACACCGCCTCGGTGTGGACCGAGGACGACCCGCAGGTTCCGCACCAGCGCGACGAACTGTATTTTGTTGCCGCTGGCACCGGTCGGTACCGGGTCGAGGACAGGGTGACCGCGTTGGGCCCGGGGGATTTGCTGTTTTGCGCCGCCCATGTGGCGCACGGGTTCAAGGATACCTCGCCCTTGCATCCCTGGGCCCCCGCCTTCGCGGGGGCGACAGAAATTGCTCGCTGCCGTCGGGCTCCGGCGTCGTTGTCACCAGCGTCCGAGGATCGGGAGCAAAGTCGATAACGGCGCGGGCTTCGGCGTCTGCGTGCGCGCCTGCTCGGCGAGCTCTTTATACAAATACCAGATCCCGGCGTTGGAGGTGGGGCCGCTGCCGGCTCGCTTGAACCATCGAGCATCTGGGCGGTCGAGTCGACCTGGTCGTCGTGCCGGCCTTTCGGGAAGGCGATCAGCTCGCGCAAGTATTCGGCGAGCCAAGCGGCCTCCTTGGGCAGGTGGACAAACCCGTTCTCGATCATCGCGGTCTGCGCGTGCATGCGCATGATCTTGTCGGCTTGCGGCTGATAGCGGGTGACGTCGTGGACGCCCTCGGCGACCAGCTCCTGGATCAGCTGCGTGCCCGAGGCCTCGATCAGCACCACACTCGCCGCCGGCGAAATTGTATTTGCCGCTGCGACCGCCTCTTGCGGAGCTCGGCCTGCCCCTTATATGCGGTGATGCGAGTATGATAATTAATTTAGAGGCTATTTATGCTAGGAAAATAAGGCAAGATTGGGCAGGTCAAATTCCGCTGCCGGTCCGCTGCCGGTCCGCTGCCGATCCGCTGCCAACTGCCTCAAAGCATGCTCGATTTCCGCTGTCGGCGGCACGGCTAAATTGCGCCCAAGATATTGAAATTATGTAATTTTGCGACAACGGAGGTGCGATTTTCGAGCATCGAAACCGGTTTTTCCGCTGCCGTCAGGGGAAGCTCCGGAGCGGTCCTTGGCGATATCGGGTCCAGCTCTCCCTCAACATCACACGAAGGTGACTGCCTGGCCGCCTTCGACACGCTAGCATCGATCCGAGCATTGGCTTCGCGTGACATCGATGCCCTCCGAGCCTTCGCCGCAAGGCGGTATTTCCGTCCGACGCCTGGTGCCGCTCGGCCTCCTTGTCGCCGCGGGGATAGCCTTCGTCGCCGTCGGGGGAAGCCGTTATCTGACCTGGGCCGCCCTTGCCGAAAACCGCGACTGGCTGTGCAGCCTCGTCGAGCGCTGGGGATTTGTCGCCGCCCTTCTCTACATCGCGGTGTACGGTATTTTGGTCGCGCTGTCCGTTCCCGGCGGTGCGGTGCTGACGATCGCCGGCGGCTTTCTGTTTGGCACCTGGCTCGGCGCGCTCTGCGCGATCGTCGGCGCCACGGCGGGTGCCACCGCGATTTTTCTCGCCGCCCGCGCCGGTCTCGGCGGGCTGGCGCAGCGCGGTGGAGCCTTGGTCGGCAAGCTCGAAGCCGGGTTTCGCGCGGACGCGTTCAACTATCTGCTGGTGCTGCGGCTGGTACCGATCTTTCCTTTCTGGCTCGTCAACCTTGTCCCGGCTCTGGTCGGCGTCAAGCTGCGGACCTATGTGCTTGCCACCCTTCTCGGCATCATCCCGGGCAGCTTCGTCTATGCCAGCCTCGGCAACGGGCTCGGCAGCGTCGTCGCGGAGCCCGATCCGAGGATCGTCTTCCGGCCGAGCGTGCTCGTGCCGATCGTCGGGCTCGCCATCCTGGCGTTGATCCCGGTCGGATATAAGCGCTGGCGCGGCAAAAGGACCGCATGACCCGGATCTTGGCACCCGATCTTTGCGTCATCGGGGCCGGATCGGGCGGGCTGGCGGTCGCCGCCGGCGCCGCACAGATGGGTGCCGAGGTCGTGCTGGTCGAGCGTGGTGCCATGGGTGGCGATTGCCTGAACTTTGGCTGCGTGCCCTCGAAGTCATTGCTCGCCGCGGCGCGGGTCGCGGATCTCTGGCGCCGCGGTACCGCCCTCGGCATCGCTTACGCTCAGCCGCGGATCGATTTCGCCGCCGTCGGCGACAGTGTCCAACAGGTGATCGCCGCCATCGCGCCGAACGATTCGATCGAGCGCTTCGAAGGGCTCGGCGTCCGGGTGCTGCGAGCCGAGGCGCGTTTCACGGGCCCCCGCACGGCGCGTGCCGGCGAGATTGAAATTCGGCCGCGGCGGTTTGTGATCGCGACCGGCTCACAGCCGGCGATACCGGCGATCCGCGGGCTCGATCGTGTCGCCTATCTGACCAACGAGAGCGTCTTTGCCAACCGCGATTTGCCCGAGCATCTGATCGTCATCGGCGGCGGGCCGATCGGGATCGAGATGGCGCAGGCCCATTGCCGGCTCGGTGCGCGGGTCACCGTGCTCGATGTCGGCCCGCTTCTTCCTCGCGACGACGTCGAGCTCGCCGCGGCTCTCGCCGAGCGGCTTTGCGGCGAAGGGATCGCGACGCACCCTCGGGTCGAGATCGCCGGCGTCGAGCGCGACGGAGAGATCATCCGCGTTCGCCTTGCGAGCGGCGAGCAGATCGCGGGCTCGCATCTGCTGGTCGCCGCGGGACGGCGCCCGACGATCGAGGCGCTCGATCTCGCGGCGGCCGGAATTGCTGCGACCGCAAAGGGTATTACCGTCGATGCACAGTTGCGCACGACAAACCGCCGGGCCTTTGCCGTCGGCGACGTCGCCGGCGGGCCGCAATTTACCCACATCGCCCTCTATCATGCCGGCATCGTGATCCGCAACGCGCTGTTCCGCATCCCGGCCAAGGTCGATTACCGGGCACTGCCCTGGGTCACCTATACCGATCCCGAACTCGCCCAGGTCGGATTGACCGAAACCGCGGCGCGCGCCGTCGAGCGGACCCCGCGCGTGCTGCGTTGGCGTTTTGCCGAGAACGACCGGGCTCAGACCGAGCGCGAGACCGAGGGCTTGGTCAAGGTCGTCACCCGTAGCAATGGCCGCATCCTTGGCGCCTCGGTCCTCGGCGCCGGGGCCGGCGATCTGATCCTGCCTTGGGCGCTGGCGATCTCGCAAAGGCTCAAGATCGGCGCGATGGCCAATCTGATCGTGCCCTACCCGACGCGAGGTGAGGCGAGCAAGCGAGCGGCCGGAAGCTATTATACTCCGTGGTTGTTCTCCGCGCGTACCCGCCGGCTCGTCCGGCTGCTGGCGCGGTTCGGCTGAAGCGAGCGAGGTCGTGCTGCTGAGGAGTTTGTCGGCCCGTCTGCTGGTCCTCACCATCTTTTTTGTGATGGTGAGCGAGGTGCTGATCTTCGTGCCTTCGGTCGCCCGCTTCCGCATGACCTATTTCGAAAATCGCCTCGCCGACGGACACATCGCGATACTGGCCCTCGAGGCGAGTGCCAGCGGACAGCTCGATCAGGACCTCACCGACAGGCTCCTCGCCCAGGTCGGCGCGCAGGGCGTGGCACTCTATCGCAGCAACGGCACCACCTTGAGGCTCGATCCCGGCAACCCGCCACGACCGGATGCCACGATCGATCTCACCCATCCCGACATCCTGCGGGCGATCAGGGGCTCTTTTCTGACCTTGTTCGGCGATGGCAACCGCGTGCTGCGGGTGCTCGGCCCGGCGACAACCGACCGTGCGGAGACGGTCGAGGTGTTGCTCGACGAAGCGCCGTTGCGCGGCGAGATGTGGGACTTCGGCATCCGCATCCTCGAACTGTCGATCGTAATTTCGCTGGTCACGGCGGCACTCGTCTATCTCAGCTTGCAGTGGCTGCTGGTACGGCCGATGCGGCGGATCACCGCGAACATGATGAATTTTCGCGAAGATCCGGAGGACGCCTCGCGGATGATCGCGGCGAGCGGCAGGAAGGACGAGATCGGCGTTGCCGAGCGCGAGCTGGCGGTGTTGCAGAAGACGGTGCGTCAGGCGCTTGGGCAGCACGCGCGGCTCGCGGCGCTGGGCACGGCGGTGACCAAGATCAACCACGATCTGCGCAACATCCTGGCAACCGCCCGCCTCGTCACCGACGGCCTGACCGCCAGTGCGGCGCCGGAGGTGCGCCGCGTCGCACCGCGCCTCCTCGACGCGATCGATCGCGCCGTGGCCCTGTGCACCCGCACGCTCGACTTTTCGCGTGAAGGCGCGCCGCCATTGGCGCCGAGCCGTTTTCGCCTCGCGAGCCTGATCGACGAAGTC
>DATEQL010000164.1:0-9070 GCA_035272665.1 Allostellaceae bacterium | reverse complement strand
CACCATCAGTGGATCGGTGCCGTCCTGATAGAGCCGGTCCATCCGGGCGAGCGCGTCGGCCGCATCGCCGCGCAGCAGGCTCTCCAACAGGTCGAAGACGAGGCCGCGATCGGCGACGCCCAGCATATCGCGCACGGCTTTTTCGCTTACGCGGCCATCGGTTAGCGCGATCGCCTGGTCAAGCAGCGAAAGCCCGTCGCGCACCGACCCGTCGGCGGCGCGGGCGATCAGAGTCAGCGCCGCGGGTTCGGCCTCGACCGCCTCCGTCTCGACCATCCAGCGGTAATGTTGGGCGAGCAGCTCGGCCGGGACCCGCCGCAGCGAAAACCGCTGGCAACGCGACAGGACCGTCAGCGGGACCTTCTGGATCTCGGTCGTGGCGAACACGAATTTGGCGTGCGGCGGCGGTTCCTCGAGCGTCTTCAACAGCGCGTTGAAGGCGCTCCGGGAGAGCATATGGACTTCGTCGATGATGTAGACCCGGTAGCGTCCCAAATCCGGCTTGCGGTATAGCAACCCCTCGGTCAGTTCGCGGATATCGTCGACGCCGGTGCGCGAGGCGGCATCCATCTCGACCACGTCGCTATAGCGATCCTCGGCGATCTGACGGCAATTCGCGCACACCCCGCACGGGGCAATGGTCGGTCCGCCCGATCCGTCAGGGCCAATGCAATTGAGCCCGCGCGCCAAAATCCGCGCGGTTGTCGTCTTGCCGATGCCGCGCACGCCGGTCAGGATGAACGCATGTGCCACCCGGCCGGTCGCAAACGCGTTCGACAGGGTGCGGACCATCGCCTCCTGCCCGATCAGCTCGGCGAAGGTCGAAGGCCGATATTTGCGGGCGAGGACGCGATACGCGGTCGCCGAATCGTTCATGCGCGGACCTGTCGAGGCGGGAGACCGGACGGACGACCCAGACCGGAACTCGTTACGGCTGCTTCCTTCCGGACCTGACCGGGTTGGCGAGGGGCCTGTCCGCCGCCGGGCTCCCGCAGGCACTATACTCGGTCATTCTCAAAAAAATCGACCGCGCTGTCGATTCCGCTTCGCTCGCACGTCGTCATGCTGCCAACCAGCCATGCCGGAGCTTCAAATCATCGGCGGACCGCAAACAATTATGTCAGGGTCGCACGCATCGCCTGTGCCGAGAGGGGTGTTCCCTACACCCTTATTCCGGTCATGCCACACACTCCCGCGGTCGATGCCGTCCATCCGTTCGGCAAAATCCCGGTCATATGCCACGGCGACGTGACGCTCAGCGAGGCGCGCGCCATCTGCTTCTACATCGATCATGCCTTCGACGGCCCTCCCTTGGTTCCCCGCCATCCCGTGGACGGAAGAGTGGATCTCGCTCGTCAACACGACAATCGTCCCCTTGCTGGTGCGCCGGTATCTCGCCGCCTATTTCTTCCCGCAGACACAAGACGGCCGTCCCGTTCGTGCGGCCATCGACGCTGCGCTGCCGAATATGGAACAGCATTTCTCGGTGCTCGACCGCGCCGTCGCCAAGAGTCGCCAAGACAAGTCATCTGGTCCGCGGCACCTTCACCCTCGCCGACATGAACCTGCCGCCGATTCTGTTCCTCATGGTCAGCGAAGGCTATCTCACGACCACGGGCGAGGCGCTGCTCCGCCCCGGACTCTGCGCCGAAGCCATTCGGCTCGGCCGAATGCTGTGCGAAATCGACGCGCGAGAGCCCGAGAACCGCAGCCTGCTTGCGTTGATGCTGGTGCACGACTCAGGCCGCTACGCGCGGGTCGACGGCGACGGCGCGCTGGTGACACTGGAGGAGCACGATCGCTTGCTATGGGTTCGCGACCAAATGCGGGAGGGCTCGGCGCTGATCGACGAGACGCTGCGCATTGGCCGGATCGGGCCCTATCAGCTGCAGGCGGCGATCGCCGCTGTGCACGCCGAGGCCGAGAATCCGGCGGAGACCGATTGGGCGCAAATCGCCGCGCTCTACGACGAACTCGCCCATATCAATCCGACGCCGGTGGTTCTGCTGAACGGTGCCGTCGCCATCGGCATGAGCGAGGGTCCGGCGCGCCGCTCGGCTCGATCGAGGAGCTCGGAGCCTCCGGAGCACTCGACCAGTATCACCTCTCTCATGCCGCGCGCGCCGACATGCTGCGCCGACTCGCGTCGCAAGGCGCGGCCGCCAACGCCTATCGACAGGCCCTTGCCCTGACCGCCAACGCTGTCGAGCGCACGTTTCTGGAGCGCCGCGTCGCCGCCTTATGAGGAGCCCTCGCGGGTTGCGGCAGTGACGGGCGATATGCCACTCTTCGCCCATGCGAGCACCCAATTTCTATGCCCATCCCGGCTTCGAACGCGCCGGTCTGCGTCGGCGCGACAGCGGCTGGATCCTCGAACGCATTTCCGATCCGGCGAGCCTCTTCGTCCCGGTTTGGCGCAACCAGAACCTCGTCATCGAGCTCGACGGCGCGGAGCCGCGGGCCGTGGTCCTCGCCTCGGCCGCTGTCGCGCCGAACCTGACCCCTGCCGAGGAGCGTCTGGCCCGCGGCGAGGTCGTGTTTCTCGGCCTCGTCGAGGAGCGGGCGCATTTCGCACTCGACCTGTCGCCGGTCGACGCCCCTCTCGAGATGTTGCGGTCCCCTTCTATGGCAGCGAGCGGGATCGACGGGGCCCGGGTGTGGTTTACCGACCTGCGCCAGCTCGGGGGACGGATCGAGCGTCGCGAGGGGGCGCTCCTGGCCCTCGCCCGGGCGATGCTGTTCTGGCATGCGCGCCACCGCTTCTGCGGGTTGTGCGGCAACCCGACCCGCAGCGAGGAAGCCGGGCACATGCGCCGCTGCACCGACCCGGTCTGCAACACGATGCATTTCCCGCGCACCGACCCCGCGGTCATCATGCTGGTCAGCGATGGCGAGCGGGCATTGATGGGACGATCAAAGCAGTTTCCGCCGGGCATGTATTCCACGCTCGCCGGCTTCGTCGAGCCGGGTGAGAGCCTCGAGGATGCGGTTGCCCGCGAGGTGCGAGAGGAGAGCGGGATCGAGGTCGGGGCGGTCCACTACCACTCCTCTCAACCTTGGCCCTTCCCCGCCAACATCATGCTCGGCTTCTACGCCGAGGCCCTGACCACCGAGATCACGATCGACTACGGCGAATTGCAGGACGCCCGGTGGTTTGAGCGCGATTGGCTTTTATCGCATGTCGATGATGATTCGTTCCGGCTGCCGCGGCTCGATTCGATCGCCCGCCGATTGATCGAGGACTGGCTGCACGGCCGGATCGAAGTCGGCGCCGCGTGAATTCCCCTAACGTCAGGGGAATTTTGAGTTTCGCCCCCGAAAACCGTCGCCGATTCGGCAGAAAACCAGTGTATACAATGGCGTAATCCACTTGCCCGAGCTGATCCTGCCGGCATGCCACAGGGGAAAAAATTCGCCCGGCAACGGAATTGGCAGAGGAATTCGGCACCGATATCCCGAGCGCCCCGGTCTCACGATCCTACCTGCCGGCCAACACGAGGATTACTGGGGGTCTGCGGCAGGTCTCGCTTGGCGAGAACGACGGTCGAGTCGGTTTCCCGGTGGGCCGCGTAGACAGCGCCGGCCCTCGTCAAAAATCTCTCCAGGGTCTCCTGCGAAAACATGTGGATCGGGACGACGTTCGGCCCGATCTGCTGCAGGATTGCAGGATTTCGATCATCTCCTCCTGGTTCAACGTATAACTGCCGTCGACACCAAGCGCTTGCGCGAGGTCCAGACGGTCTATCTAAACCTCTACGGTTCGACGATGTGACGACCCAGCGGGCCGCAAATCGATCGCGAAGTACCAGTGACGTCGTCCTCCGGGTACGTAAGCGAACCGGAAGACGAAAACCGCAGTTTCCGCTTTCGCAACGCTCGCTTGGGTCGCTCGGTCGAGCTGGGCTTGGTCCTATTAAAATCTGCCCTATGCTCCCGCTCGAACACCGGATGTCGAGATGGCGACCAGAGGATCCGTTCGATCATCAATCTTCAACCCTTCCGCAGCCGATCAGGCGGAAGAGCAGCGCCGGGTTCTCTTCGGGGTCGAGGCGGAAGCGCTGGCGAGCGCCGCGGCAGGTCACGACACGCTGCGTGAACGCTTCGTCGAGGGAAAACTCTTGATCCGCCGCCAAGCCCATTTCCGCCAGCGGCAGCTCAATCTCGCCCTCATGAGCGGCGTATGGATCGAGGTTGACCGCGACAATGACGATATTGGCCCGATCGGCTGATATCTTCATATACGAGAGGATATTCGGATCGGTGCAGGCGACAAACAGCAGGTTCAAAAATTCCTGCATCGCCGGGTTATTGCGTCGGAACCGGTTGAGTATCCTGATGTCTTCCTTGATGTTGCCCGGGCGGTCCCAGTCCCACACCTTGTACTCGTATTTTTCGGAATTGAGGTATTCCTCGCGGACGGGGGGAGGTGTGTTTCCGTAAGGCTCGACGAATTCCTGCTGCTCCGAGGCTACCGGTTCCGCAGGCTCGGCGATCGGCGTGTTCTCGCAAAGCTCGAACCCGTTGTAGATCCCGTAGACGCTCGATAATGTCGCTGCGAGCACGAGGCGTATCCGGAAAGCAGCCCTGCCGCCCTGTTGCAGGAACACCGGTAAAATATCCGGAGTGTTGGTGAAAAAGTTCGGCCGAAAATACTCTTTCGCTGGGCCTTGGGTCAGCTCAATAAGGTATTCAGTCAGCTCGGACTTGGTGTTGCGCCAAGTGAAATAGGTATAAGACTGGCTGAACCCCACCTTGCCAAGCGCCCGCATCATCTTCGGCCGGGTGAACGCCTCGGACAGAAAGATCGCCTCCGGGCAAGCTGTCTTGACGTCGCGGATCAGCCACTCCCAGAACGGCAGCGGTTTGGTATGAGGATTGTCGACCCGGAAAGAGCGTACCCCTTGGTCGACCCAGAACAGGACTGTATCGCGGAGTTCGGTCCACAATCCTTCCTGGTCCGGATTGTAGAAGTCGACATTGACGATGTCCTGATATTTCTTTGGGGGGTTCTCGGCATATCTGATCGTACCGTCGGGTCTGAAGCGGAACCAATCCTGGTGCTCGCGCACCCAGGGATGGTCGGGGGCGCATTGGATCGCGAAATCGAGCGCCACCTCGATCCCGAGCGCGCCGGCAGTGCCGACAAAACGGCGAAAATCGGCAATGGTGCCGAGCTCGGAGTGGACCGCGCGATGGCCACCCTCCGCCGATCCGATCGCATAGGGACTGCCGGGGTCACCTGGCTGCGCGACAGTGCTGTTGTTCTTACCTTTGCGGTTGATTCGGCCGATCGGATGGATCGGTACGAGATAAACGACATCGAAGCCGAGCTCGGCGATCTCGGGCAGCCGCGCGATGCAGTCGTCGAAACTGGCGCCCTTAGCGGGTTCCCGCCCCTGGCTGCGCGGGAACATTTCGTACCAGGCGGCAAAGCGGGCCGCTTTGCGGTCGACGATGATTTCGAGCTCTCGCGGATACCGGATCAGATCGGTACGCAACGGACAGCGGCCCATCAGCTCGCGCAGCGCCGGCGAGAGCATCAGCTCGGTGCGGCGAGAGGTCCGGGCGGAATCGAAATCCCGCAGCGTCTTTCGGATCGACGCGGCGTCATCCGGCCTGGCCTGAGGCAGCGTAGCATCGAGGATCGCCCGGCCCTCCAAGAGCTCGAGTTCGATGTTCTGACCGGCCTCGCGCTTTTTCTCGAGTTCGACGCGCCAGCTCTCGAACTGATCGGTCCACGCCTCGATCGTGTAACGCCAACGTCCGAGGCGATCGAGACGGAAGTGGGCGATCCAGCGATCGTTGTCGAAAAGCATCAACGGCGCCTCACGCCACTCGCGACCCTCTGGCGCATATTTGACGACGGCGCGCAGCTTGTCGTGCCCGTCACGAAAAAGATCGGCCTGAACTTCGAATTCGTCGCCCAGAACCCGCTTGACCGGGTAGCGGCCGCCGTCGAGCTCGGGGTAGACCTCTTCGATGCGGATCCGCGCCTCCGGCCGCCACATCGGATGTTGGCTGGGCCGGCGCTTGGCCGAGGGATGGTCCGCTCGCAAGACCCGGAAGCCGAGCGGCTCGACAGCGATCCGAGATCCGACGGTCGCGCGATGGCCGGGCGACAGATCGATCAGGGCGGGATGCTCCTCCAAGGGTTCGAGATCGGCGAACAGCGCCTCGAGCGCGATCTCGCCCGATTCGCGCTCATGCCTGTTGACGAGGATGAAGGCGCAATCGTCCCTGCTCTGGATCTGCCGCTCGAGCACCACCAGTGGGCTGTTCTGACCGGTCAGCAACCGTTGCGGGCCTTCCTCGTTCAAGGCTGGGATTGCCTGCTTCATCGCGTTGACCTCGGCGATGAACTGGCTGAGATCAAAGCGCTTCGGCTCGGGCTCGGCGTCCCGGGTACCGACCACGTCGAGCCTGCGTGACCAACCGTATTCGAACCCCATCGGCATCAACACCCCGGTCGAGTAGGACGCGGCAAACGCGTAGGCTTGGCGGTAACGCGGTTCGATCTCGGCTTCGAGGCAGCCGGCAGCGAGAAGCTCGTTTACCAGTCGGTCGGTGTCATGGCTCTCGGGGAACCCGATCGACGGTGCGATATGGCGAAAGGCTTCGTATTGGTCGAGCAGCCACGGGCTCTCGAAGTCCCACCATTTGACGCTGTTGAAAAGATAGTCGAAGCCGGCATCGGCTAGCGCCGGGACGGCCTTGTCGGGCGCGCCCAGGGTCTCGGCGCAAAAGATCACGTCGCGCGATACCGCCTTGGCCGCGCCGGTCAGAACCCGCCAGACCGCGGCCGGTACCTTGTAGGCGGCGTCACAGCGGAAACCGCCGAATCCGAGCGCGATATAATGGAGCACCAGCTGCCGAAAATAGGCGGTGATCTGCTGCAGCTGCGGCGGGCGGTAATCGAGCTCTGCCAGATCGCCCCATACGGTCTTGCGCCTGGAATCGGCGGGATCGATGGCCTGAGGAGAGACCACGTTGCCGCGCAAATCTCGGGTGAACCAGTGCGGATGGCGCGCGACAAGCTCGCTGTCCTTTGAGGTGTGGTTGACGACGAGATCCATGATCACGCGCAACCCGTGAGCACGCGACGCTTCGGTGAATCGGCGCAATAGCGCGTCGTCGTCAGCCGGCTCGTCGCCGCGAAAGCGTGGGTTCAGGCGGTAGTAGTCCTTGACAGCGTACAGGCTGCCGGAAAACCCGGGGTAGTGAAACGGATTGATATAGACCGCGCTGAATCCCATCGCCGCGATGCGCGGAAGATGCGTTTCCCAGTCTCGAATCGTCCCCGCCAAGGTTGGGAAGAGATTGTAAATACGGAGGCCGCCGCTCATCTGAATTTATACTATACTCGATCTGTATTTACTAAGCTTCGTACCAAACAACGCGAGTCACTCCAAAGTTCCTCCCGTAGCGACGGGCAACCGACGGATTTTCTCTCGCCGGGCGAGCGGTCAGGTGTTGGTCGTGATGGCGTCGGCGCCCTTGATGCGGGCGGCGAGTGCCGCGGCCAGGAAACGGTCGAGATCGCCGTCGAGCACTGCGCCGGTATTCGAGGTTTCCACACCGGTGCGCAGATCCTTGACCATCTGATAGGGCTGGAGGACGTAAGACCGGATCTGGTGGCCCCAACCGATATCGGTCTTGGTCGCGTTCCTCGCCTCGGTTTCCGCCTCGCGCCGCTGCAGCTCGGCTTCGTAGAGCCTGGCGCGCAGCATCGCAAAGGCGTGAGCACGGTTCTGGTGCTGTGAGCGCTCGCTCTGGCACTGCACGACGATCCCGCTCGGCATATGGGTAATGCGGACCGCACTGTCGGTCTTGTTGACGTGCTGCCCACCCGCCCCCGACGAGCGATAAGTGTCGATGCGCAGATCCTTGTCGTTGATCTCGACCTCGATTTTGTCGTCGACGACCGGATAAACCCAAACCGAGGCGAAGCTCGTATGGCGCCGAGCGTTCGAATCGAAAGGCGAGATGCGGACCAGCCGATGCACCCCGCTCTCGGTCTTGAGCCAGCCATAGGCGTCGGGCCCTCGGATCGTAACGGTGGCCGATTTGAGCCCGGCTTCTTCGCCGCTGCTTTCTTCGAGCCACTCGACCTTGTAGCCGTGGGCTTCCGCCCAGCGCACGTACATCCGCAGCATCATCTCGGCCCAGTCTTGCGCTTCGGTGCCGCCGGCCCCGGCATGGACTTCGAGATAGCAATCGTTGGCGTCGGCCTCGCCCGACAGCAGACTTTCAAGTTCGCGCCTTGCCGCTTCGGCGCGCAGCCTCTCGAGCGCCGTCTCAGCTTCAGCCACGATTGCGGCTTCGCCCTCGGCCTCACCCAACTCGATCAGTTCAAGGGTTTCTGCGACCTCGCGCTCGATCCGTCGATAGCTGCCGATCGCTTGGTCTAGTCGGGTACGCTCGCGCATAAGCCTTTGCGCAGCTTCCGGGTCGTCCCACAACCGCGGGTCTTCGGCCTGCGCTGTCAGCTCGGCGAGCCGGCGGGTCGCGGTCTCCCAGTCAAAGATGCCTCCTCAGCAGCGCCAACGACTTCCTGATGTCGTCGGCGACCGCCTGGATCTCGGCGCGCATGGCCCACTCCGTTCAGTTTGTAATCAGCTCCTCTCCCGCGAGAGCTTATGAAGAAACGCCGACGTCATTATCCTGCGGGCCATCCCGGAATGACGGCAGATTCTTCACGCGCTCCTTCGCGGAGGCGGACGCAACACTAATATAGGCCGCCCGTTCCGCTCGCCGGAGCCCCGCGCGGCCGCATCGGCATCGGTGTGGCCTCACCTTCCTGCTCGCCTGTCGCCGCGACCGGCATTTCCTCCTCGCCGGGCTCGTGCTGCAGGCCGAGATTGCGGTTCTGGCCGGGCTCGGTACCGGGCTTGTAGGCCTCGTAGATTGCCGGTTCCCCCGCGCTCGCCGGCAGCCCAGTAGCGGCGCTGACACGATAGAGCCGCATGCCCGGCGGCGTGCGGAAGGCGGTCGCCGGAGCATCCTTCAGCGCGGCGATCATGAAGTCGCGAAACACCGGCGCCGCAATATGGCCGCCGGTCTCGTCGTCGCC
>DATEQL010000163.1:0-2130 GCA_035272665.1 Allostellaceae bacterium | reverse complement strand
AGATTGCTTCGTCGCTATACTCCTCGCAATGACATTTCCTTTTTGTCGTCATTGCGAGCAAAGCGAAGCAATCTCGTGCCCAGCGAGCTTGCTTCGTCGCTGCGCTCCTCGCAATGACGGTCCTCTTGCGGAGGGCGGTGTGGACAAGGTCTACTGTGTCTACATTCTGACCAACCGGCGCCACACGGTCCTCTATACCGGCGTCACCGGGGACCTCGGAGCGCGGGTGTACCAGCACCGGGAGAAGCTGCTGCCCGGATTTACGAACCGCTACAACGTGTCCAAGCTCGTCTATTATGAGGCGGGGTACGATGCGTCCGGGGCCATAGCGCGGGAAAAACAGATCAAGGCGGGCTCACGGCAGAAGAAGATCGACCTGATCAACGGGTTCAATCCCGAATGGCGTGATCTGTACGATGATCTGTAACGAGATTGCTTCGCTGCGCTCGCAATGACGCCAACATAGGTTGTCATTGCGAGGAGCGGAGCGACGAAGCAATCTCGATCGGACGTGCGCTTAGCGGCCCGAGATTGCTTCGCTGCGCTCGCAATGACAGCTCCCCTCGTTTCGGCCAGGGCGAGTCGGCCGCCCCGGCCGGTGGTAAACTCGCAATGACGCCAGCATAAGTTGTCATTGCGAGGAGCGCAGCGACGAAGCAATCTCAGGGTCGGCGGTCTCGGCGGTTGGTGGGCGGTTCGACGCGGACAGCTAGCCAGATGGCCATGCGATAGCTATCTTCCGACCATGAGCACTCATACTGTCGCCGAGGCGAAGAACCAGCTCTCGAAACTGATCGACCGCGCTCTGAAGGGCGAGGGGATTGTCATCACCCGCCGCGGCCAGCCGGTCGTCGAGCTGAAGCCGGTGCGGCCTGTGCCGCGTCCGATTGCCGAAGCCGACATCGAATGGCTCCGCGCTAGGCGGGTGGGCAGAACCATGCCCAAGACTGACGCCGGCACGCTCGTTAGCGAGATGCGGGATGAAGCAGAAAAGTGAGCCTTTATTTGGACGCAAGCGTTCTCGTCACACTGTTTGTCATCGACCCGTCGAGCGTTCGCGCCGAGGCTTTTTTGTCGGCACACCCGGAGATTGTCGTCGTTAGTGATTTCGGCGTCGCCGAGTTCTCGTCTGCCGTCGGGCGGCGCGTGCGGACGCGCGACCTCACGCGGGAAGACGGGCAGCTTGCGTTCTCCAATCTCGATACATGGGTCGCACGATCCGCATACCGGGAGGAGATCACGACCGCCGATATCGACGCAGCAAATCGGATTTTGCGGCGTCTTGATATCAACCTTCGTACTCCGGATGCGATCCACATCTCGATCTCTCGGCGATTGGAGGCGACACTCGTCACTTTCGACCGAAGCATGGCCGCCGGCGCTCGTGCTCTCGGCATAACGGTTGCCACGCCCTGAAGGGATTGTCGTCGGTGATCCTCTATTGCGGTCATGGTGCGACCGGCGGATGCTGGCTCTCCCTTGTGAATGGGACCTCAGATGGCGATCGATGTCGCGAGTTGGCTGCAGCAGCTCGGTCTTGCGCAATACGAGCCGGCGTTCCGCGACAACGAAGTCGACGGAGACGTCCTGCCGGACCTGACGGCTGAGGACCTGATTGGCCTCGGCGTCACCCTGATCGGCCATCGTCGCAAACTCCTGTCCGCCATCGCCGCGCTCGGCGCCGCGGCGCCGGCCCCAGCCCCGACAGCGACACCGGCATCGGCGCCGCCTCCCGCACCGGCGCCGGCCCAGGCCGAGCGTCGCCAGCTGACCGTGATGTTTTGCGACCTGGTCGGATCGACCGCACTCTCGGCCGGGATGGACCCCGAAGATCTGCGCGATGTGATCGCGTCTTATCAGAACCGGTGCAGCGCGGCGATCCGGCGCTATGACGGCTTTGTCGCGAAGTACATGGGCGACGGCATCCTGGTCTATTTCGGCTACCCGCGCGCTCATGAGGACGAGGCCGAGCGGTCGGTGCGGGTGGGGCTCGACATCGTGGATGCGATGGCGGAGCTGAATGCCGCGGTCCCGAGGCCCCCCGGGGTCGAGCTCGCGGTGCGGATCGGCATCGCCACCGGACCGGTGATCGTCGGGGACCAGATCGGCGAAGGAACGGCATCGGAGACC
>DATEQL010000162.1:0-2823 GCA_035272665.1 Allostellaceae bacterium | reverse complement strand
CAGAAATGCGTGCGCGCCGGCGGCAAGCACAACGATCTGGAGAACGTCGGCTATACCGCCCGGCATCACACCTTCTTCGAGATGCTAGGCAACTTCTCGTTCGGCGACTACTTCAAGGACCGGGCGATCGAGCTTGCCTGGAACCTGATTACCCGAGAGTTCGGCCTCGCCCGCGACCGTCTGCTGGTGACGGTCTACGCCGAAGACGACGAAGCAGCGAGCTTGTGGGCGAAGATCGCCGGCTTGCCGGAGTCCAAGATCATCCGCATCGCGACTTCGGACAATTTCTGGACGATGGGCGACGTTGGGCCGTGCGGCCCTTGCTCGGAGATCTTTTATGATCACGGCGAGTCGATCCCCGGCGGCCCACCGGGGAGTGCCGATGCGGAAGGCGATCGCTTCGTCGAAATCTGGAACCTCGTCTTCACCCAGTTCGACCAAGTGGGCCCAGGTGAGCGGGTCCCACTGCCGCGCCCCTCCGTCGACACCGGCATGGGGCTCGAGCGCATCGCTGCGGTCTTGCAGGGCAAGCATGACAATTACGACATCGACCTGTTCCGCGCGCTGATCCTGGCCTCGGCCGAGGCGTCGCGTGTCGCGCCCGACGGCGAACATGCGGTCTCGCATCGCGTCATCGCGGACCATCTGCGCGCCTCGGCGTTTCTGATCGCCGACGGCGTGCTGCCGAGCAAGGAAGGACGCGGCTATGTGCTGCGCCGGATCATGCGGCGGGCGATGCGGCATGCGCATATCCTGGGCTCTCGGGAGCCGCTCGTCTGGCGGCTGGTCCCCTCCTTGGTGCAGCAGATGGGCGCCGCCTATCCCGAGCTGCTGCGTGCCCAGGCGTTGATCACGGAGACCTTGCGGCTCGAGGAGACGAACTTCAAACAGACGCTTGAGCGCGGTCTTCGTCTGCTCGGGGAAGAGACCGCCCGGCTCGGTACCGGCGACGCCCTGCCCGGCGAAATTGCCTTCCGGCTATACGATACCTTCGGCTTTCCGCTCGACCTCACCCAAGACGTTCTGCGCGGACAAGGCCGCACCGTCGCGGTCGAAGGCTTCGAAAAGGCGATGGCACGGCAACGCGAGGAGGCGCGCAAGAGCTGGATCGGCTCGGGCGAGGCGGCGACCGAGGCGGTCTGGTTCGGCTTGTGCGAGGACGTCGGCGCCACTGAGTTTCTCGGCTACGAGACCGAGAGCGCCGAGGGCGTTGTGCTGGCAATCTTGCGGAGCGGCGAACGCGTTGCCGAGGCCGCCATCGGAGACGACATTGCGCTGACGGTCAACCAGACGCCGTTCTACGCAGAAGGAGGCGGACAGGTCGGCGATACCGGTGTCATCTTTTCCGGTTCCGGCGCTGAGTTGGCGGTGCGCGACACGATAAAGAAAGCGGGCGACCTTCACGTTCATCTCGGGAGTGTCACCCGCGGGGTGTTGAGAGTCGGTGATGCCGTCGAGCTGAGGGTCGACGGCATTCGGCGGCGCCAGCTGCGCGCCAACCACTCGGTGACACACCTGTTGCACGAGGCGCTCCGCCGGCGGTTGGGCGAGCATGTCACGCAAAAGGGCTCGCTCGTGGCTCCCGATCGCTTGCGCTTCGACTTCAGTCACCCGAAAGCCATGACCTCGGAGGATATCGCGGCGGTCGAGACCGAGGTCAACGAGCGCATTCGGGCGAACAGCACAGTGCGCACTCGCCTCTTAACCCCGGACCGCGCCGTGGCCGAAGGGGCATTGGCGCTGTTCGGCGAGAAGTACGGCGACGAGGTCCGTGTGGTCGCGATGGGAGGGGCGGGCGAGGAAGATCGACCGTTCTCGGTCGAGCTCTGCGGCGGCACGCATGTTCGGCGCACCGGCGATATCGGGCTGTTCAAGATTGTCGCAGAGATGGCGATCGCATCCGGGGTGCGCCGCATCGAGGCCCTGACCGGTGCGGCGGCGGAAGCGTTCGTCGCGGAGGAAGAAGGGATTTTGCATCAGGCGGCGGCGGCCCTGCGGACCAGCCCTGCCGAGCTGCCGGCACGTCTCGCTAATATCGTTGAGGAGCGCAGGCGGCTGGAACGTGAGCTCGCCGACGCGCGCCGATCATTGGCAAATGCCGGCCCGAGCCACAAACAGGTCGAGAAACGGATCGGCGAGATTGCTTTCGATTCCCGCGTGGTCGAGGGTGTCCCCGGACGCGAGCTCAAATCGCTGGCCGACGACCTGAAGCGTCGGATCGGCTCGGGCATCGTCGCCATCGTCTCGCGCGCCGACGGAAAGGCTGCGATTGTCGTCGGCGTCACCCCGGATCTGACCGGCCGCTTCGATGCGGTCGAGCTCGTGCGCCTCGGCGCCGAAGCGCTGGGCGGCAGGGGGGGCGGCGGTCGCGCCGACATGGCTCAGGCGGGCGGTCCCGAGGCCAGTTGCGCCGAGCAAGCGCTGGCTGCCGTCGAGCGCGCCGTGGCCGCCAAGGTGCAGGCTGCCGTGTAAATAGCCCATCCGGCCCAGCGATTCGCCTGTCGATCGGTATCGCTCATGCAATGCGGCGCATGCCAAGCCATTGCATTAACAAGATTTTCTGAAATTATCGACGTGATGTCTGCGGTCTTTCGCATAATTTGGTTAAGGGGGACCGTGTGCATCTACGACATTGTTATGTGCCGGGCCATGGCAAGGGGTGGCGAAGAATAAAGAGTTGCTCCGCGCTCTTCTTGTTGACCTTGGCCGTTCTGGGATTGGCAGGTTGCGGAACCGAGACCTTTCATCTCGACCTGCTGAGCGCCAACGGGCGGGATGGCGGCGGCGTGGTGCCGAGCTACGACGCGCTGATGCGCATCGGGG
>DATEQL010000161.1:0-3470 GCA_035272665.1 Allostellaceae bacterium | reverse complement strand
GCACCGGATGAACGGCTGCCCCGGTATGAGGTTTTGAATGGCCGATGTCGCACAGCAGAACGTCAACCAGGCGCATCCGGGTGAAACACGGCGCGACTTCCTGTTGCTCACAACCGGAGCGATCGGCGGCGTCGGGGTCGCCGCGACGATCTGGCCGTTCATCGACACCCTGAACCCAGCGCGTGACACCCTCGCGGAATCCACCACCGAGGTTGATCTCGCACCGGTCCAGGTCGGGCAGCGTCTGACCGTCAAATGGCGCGGCAAACCCGTCTTTATCGCCCACCGCACGCCGGAGGAGATCAAAGCCGCTGAAGACGTCGACATATCGGAGCTGCGTGATCCGCAGAAGGATTCGGACCGTGTCCAGAAACCGGAATGGCTGATCATCGTCGGCGTCTGCACGCATCTCGGCTGTATCCCGCTCGGTCAGAAGACCGGAGACGACCGCGGTCCGTACGGCGGCTGGTTCTGCCCGTGCCACGGCTCGGTCTATGATACCTCGGGACGGATCCGCCAGGGCCCGGCGCCACTAAATTTGTGGCTGCCGGGTGAAGTCGAGCTGGCGAGCAAGGCGCTTTACAAATTCACCAGCGACAGCGCCATAACCATCGGCTAGGAGAGCGCCATGGCCGACACTCGCCCGGGTGCAACAGCCCGAATCATCCGCTGGATCGATTATCGGTTGCCTTTTGTTCAGTTCTTGAATCACGAGCTGAATGAATATCCGACCCCGCGAAATCTTAGTTATTGGTGGAACTACGGCTCGCTCTCCGGAATCGTGCTGGTGATCATGATCGTCACCGGCATCATTCTCGCCACGCAATACACGCCGAGTTCCGATCTCGCTTTTGATTCGGTTGAGCGAATAATGCGCGATGTGAACTATGGCTGGCTCGTTCGCTATGTCCATATGAACGGCGGGTCGATGTTTTTCGCTATCGTCTATATCCATTTGTTCCGCGGCCTTTATTACGGATCGTACAAGACCCCGCGCGAGCTGCTCTGGATTCTCGGGGTCATCATCCTGCTGTTGTTGATCGCCACGGCTTTTATGGGCTATGTCTTGCCGTGGGGCCAGATGAGCTATTGGGCCGCCACGGTCATCACCAACTTGTTCTCGGCAATTCCTATCATCGGGCCGGGAATCGTAACGTTTTTGTGGGGCGGCTTTGCCGTCGGCGATCCGACGCTGCACCGCTTCTATGCGCTGCACTATCTCCTGCCCTTCGTCATTGTTGCGGTAGTCCTTCTTCATCTTGTTGCGCTACACCGCCACGGCTCCAACAACCCGCTCGGAATCGATCACAAAGGGCCGCAAGATACCATACCGTTTCATCCCTATTATACGATCAAGGACTTGTTTGGGTTGACTGTTTTCCTGCTGATCTATGCCTTCTTCGTGTTCTATGCGCCGAACTTCCTGGGTGAGCCCGACAACTACATCCCGGCGAACCCGATGCAGACGCCGAACCACATCGTGCCTGAATGGTATCTACTGCCCTACTATGCGATCCTCCGCTCGATTACGTTCCCGATTCTGTTTGTCTCAAGCAAACTAGCCGGAGTAATATTGGCATTCTCGTCGATCTTCATATTGTTCTTCCTACCGTGGCTCGACACGTCGCCGGTGCGCAGCGCCCGCTTCCGGCCGATCTATAAATGGGTGTTCTGGCTCCTGGTGATCGATGTCGTCGCACTCGGCTGGGTCGGCGCCAACCCGCCCGAAGGGATCGTCGTGACCATCGGCCAGATCGCCACATTTTACTATTTCATCCATATGCTGATCCTGTTCCCGCTGATCGGCAAGCTGGAGCGGCCGCGGCCATTGCCGAGCAGCATCAGCGCCGCCGTGCTGAGCGGCGGGGCGCGGCTCGGGAGCGCAGGAGCGCCGATGGCGAAACCCTGAAATGCTAAAGCACGTTCTTGCTGCCGCGGTGCTGAGCGCCGCCATATTAGCTCCTGCGCTCGCCTGCGCTGCAGACGAGACCCCGCCCTTGCCGCATCAGGAGTGGTCATTTTACGGCGTCTTTGGCACCTACGACCCGGCTTCGTTGCAGCGTGGTTTCCAGGTCTACAAGGAGGTCTGTTCGGTCTGTCATCCGGTCAAGCATCTCTATTTCCGGGACCTCGCGGAGATCGGCTACAGCGAGGACGAGGTGAAGGCGATCGCCGCCGGCTATCAAGTGACCGACGGACCGAACGACGAGGGCCAGATGTACCAGCGCGCGGGCCGGCCCTCCGACCCGATCCCCGGACCGTTCCCGAACGACCAGGCGGCGCGCGCCGCGAATAACGGCGCCCTGCCGCCTGACCTTTCGATGATCGTCAAGGCTCGACCAGGCGGTCCGAATTATGTTTACGGGATCTTGACCGGCTACAAGGAAGCGCCGACGGGCTTCAAGATGCTCGAGGGAATGAACTACAGCGAATACTTTCCGGGGCATCAGATTGCGATGCCACCGCCGCTCAGTGACGGCGCTGTCACTTTTGCCGACGGCACGCCGGCTACGGTGCCGCAAATGGCGCACGATGTCGTCAGCTTCCTGACCTGGGCGGCCGAGCCCAACCTCGATGATCGGCACCGTACCGGGCTCAAAGTGATCCTGTTCCTGGTCGTCGCAGCCGGCGTGTTCTACGCGGCCAAGCGCAAGATCTGGGCCTCCATCCACTGAAGCGCGGATGGCTGAGCACGTCATCAGCATCATCGGGGGCAGCGGACTCTATGAGATCGACGGGCTCGCCGATGTCGAGTGGCGGCGGATTGAAAGCCCGTTCGGCCGGACCTCGGACGAGTTCTGCTTTGGATCGCTCGACGGCCAGCCCGTTGTCTTCGTGCCTCGCCATGGGCGGGGTCACGTGCTGCCGCCCTCAGAGATCGACTTTCGCGCCAATATCGATGCGCTAAAGCGTTGCGGGGTGACCGATATCGTATCGCTCTCCGCCGTCGGCAGCCTGCGTGAGGACCTCGCGCCCGGCGATTTTGTCGTCATCGACCAGTTCATCGACCGCACCTTTGCGCGGGCGAAGAGTTTTTTCGGCAAGGGCTGCGTTGCGCATGTGTCGATGGCCCATCCGGTCTGTGGCAGGATCGGCGACGCGCTGATCGCGGCCGGGATAGACGCGGGTATGGCGCCGAAGCGCGGCGGCACCTATCTCGTCATGGAAGGGCCGCAATTCTCCAGCCTCGCCGAAAGCGAGCTCTACCGCTCGTGGAAGTGCGACGTAATCGGAATGACCAACATGCCCGAGGCCAAGCTCGCCCGTGAGGCCGAGATCTGCTACGCGACCGTCGCGATGGTCACCGATTACGATTGCTGGCATCCCGGTCACGACGCCGTTACGGTCGACATGGTCGTTGGCTTTCTCCTCGCCAACGCGGAAAAGGCCAAAGCACTGATCCGGAGCGTGATTCCGTTATTGTCGGTAGATGTTGGGCCGTGCCCGCAGGGTTGCCGGCATGCTCTCGA